>JAAVYD010000097.1 GCA_022790955.1 Bacillota bacterium | reverse complement strand
GTCCATTAAGATATGTTCAAACTGTTCAACCTGTTTTTCATTGAAATAATGTTTATTCATATAAATACCTCCTTTAAAGATATTCATATTTTACCCTTTAAGAAGTTCTTTATACAATTTTCAAATTTTATGTATTATATATCTGAAAATACGCACAACCTTTAATATGATATATACTAAAAACGCCTCCGCATTAGGCGGAAGCGTTTTTGTTACATTATTTATATCATTAATAATTGCTATATAACTGCAATTAAACACTTAATCTATTTTCTTCAGTAAGTCTTTTCCATCTGCGAAGCACCTTTATATAGAAAAATAATCCTATTATATCCGTAATAATTTCAGAAGCAGGAAACGCTATCCACGTATAATTCAGTCCGATAAGCGAGAACAGCCAAAAATAGGTATCAGACAAAATATCTGACGAACTAAAGAAAGAAATAAACTCGTCTTTCCATATCCGATGGCCTGAAAAAATACCGGCAGCATAAGCGAAATTACGGCAGGCAGAAAACTTGCGCTGATAATAGGAAACGCCGCTGTTCCGATTTCAAGTACTTCACGGCTGTCTGAAAAAATACCGATCAGCTGACGAGGGAAAAAAGTAAACGATATAATCCCTGCGAGCATAAAAGCTGCTGAAATATAAAACGTCGCTTTCATTGTATCAACGCATCTCGTATAAGCACCTCTGGTATAGTTAAAACTAATGATCGGTACTATACAGGTTTCAAGTCCAAAAAGCGGAATAAAGAAAAAACTCTGTAATTTATAGTATAATCCGAGAACTGTAACGGCTGCATCTGAAAATCCTGCGAGAATTATATTAAGCGCAACTATATATACTGTATAAAGCGCTTGCATTACGATAGATGAATAACCGTAAAAATATATCCTATTTATATAATGACGCATTTTGCTGAATTTCGGAGGCTTCCTGTAACCTTTTACGCCTGTAATAACAGCAGCCGCAGCCTGACCGCATACTGTCGCATAAGCTGCACCGGCAACGCCCATTTCAGGAATCGGTCCGTATCCAAATATTAATATCGGATCCAGCGCTATATTAATTAACGCTCCTGTTATCTGTGCAAACATCGGCAGCCGCATATTGCCACGTGCCTGATGAACCTTTGTCCAATTTCCTTCCAGAAAAACACCCAAACTGCCTATGCAGACGATATTTCCATAAACGACCGCATCTGAAATCGCTTCCGGCGACTTTGCCGAAGTCATAACATAAGATTCCATAATAAAAAAAGAGATTACGGCAAAAATAATCCAGGTGATAAATTCAAGCACCATACCGGTTCCGGCCGCGTGATCCGCGGCTTCCTGCTTACCCTGCGCAAATTTCCGCGCCATATATGTATTAACACCCACTCCTGTCCCCACCGCCAAAGCTATAATTATAAATTGCAGCGGATAAATAACTGTCAGCGCCGTAAGCGCGTTTACAGAATACCTTCCAACAAAAAAACTGTCTATTATGTTGTACAGCGCCTGTATAAGCTGAGCCAACATAACCGGCGGAGCAATTTTCAATAGAATCTTTGTTATATTCTCCGTTCCAAAAAAATTATTTTCTGAAATTTCTCCATTCATCTCTGCTTTTTCTCCTGCTTCATTTATATTAATATTAAAATATATTATTAATGTCTTTAATCCCTGAATTTTGATTCCGTCAAGAATTCAGATTATTATAATTCTTCCTGAATTACTCGTCAAGTCAACCGATTTAAATATTTACAACCATTCCATTTCCATTTATCCCCGCCTGTTTTATTAATATTTTTTATATAATATCTTCTATCTACATATCTATTAATAATTTTAACAGACAAATCCCTATGTCAATCGTTTTCAAAAAACAACTAAGGCTTCCAGCCCATTAAATGAGCTGGAAACCTTAACTTTTATTTTTAATTATGTTTTTCTGAACTTACAGTTTTATCTTATACATTAAATTTAACAGTAAATTCTGATGATAATATATTTTTAAATAGTTATTGTTTATTGAAATAAAAATACTAATTCTAAAATTAACTCGACAGCAGACAAATCTCACCTTCAGAAAGCAGTACCGTACACTTACGGCTTTCATGCTCAACATGAAGCACCTGATCTTCGATGGTTACTTCTATTCCTGGATAAGCTATACCGCACATAAGCCTGCGCAAATCCTCTTTCTGCAATTTCTCTTTAAGTTCCTTTATATCTTTATCGAACTGTTCTAATTTCATTCGGTTTACAGAAATTTTCAGCCTTGTTTTCGATAGATGGGCAGCTTTTGCCGGACCTTCCGGCTGACGTTCTATCTTATCCAGCTTTAATTCCATGTCGTCTATCTCTTTCAGCAGAATCTTGCGTTCATATTCTTCACAAGGTAAACCTCCAAGATATAAAGATGTGGCTGCGCCTGATCTTGATCCGATAATATTCGCGCTTATTTCTCTTGTAGCTCTGATTTTTCCTCCGGCAATAACTCCCTGAGCAGATTTCACCTGTATAACGCCGTCGCTGTATACGTCGCAATTTATAAGACTATCCGACTGTAAATGTTCTCTGGCATAAACCCTGCTATTCTCAAGGTATTTTGCATAAATACTGCGGTTCGCTCTTATAAAAGCCTGTTTATTTCCCGTTACTCCCTGCGCGACTATAAGATCATGACCCGCCTCTATAACGCTCGCTTCTACCACGCCGTCGACCGTAATACTTCCCGTTGCTTTAACAATAAAACCGCTGCGCACATCGCCGTGAACATGTACATCTCCCAGAAAATTAATATTACCTGTAGAAAAATCTACGTTTCCATTTATATCTAAAGCAGCCTTTACCAAAAATCTGCTGCCTACAAATTCCACATGACCCGCTCTTGTAGCTATAAGAGTATTCCCATCTTCAGAAAGCTCTGTATTGGTTCCTTTAGGTATGGCTGGCATTTTTCCATCCCTGGCAGCAATTTCAATATTCATGACATTTCTGCCAGGCTTGCCTAAAGTTGGATGAATTATCTGACAAATTACTTCACCCTTATCGACATTTTGAACGATATTTAACGAAGCGTAATCCACTCTGTCGAATTCATCTGCAATAAGTTCGTGCTTTGCGGTACGCGAAAACAAATCCACAATTTTGCCGTTCGTACCGTGAACAGGCGCTTCTCCTCTTGCTATAAAATGTAATTTAAAATACTTTTCCTGATTTTCAGGCAGACCTTTTATCAGATCTTCATCTAATCCGTATTTTATATTATTATCTTCCAATGCTTTATCTATGATACTCTTACTAAGTTCCGCTCCCTCGCCCACCGGAGGATATACGAGCATCCACGCATTAAGCTGATCGCCCGTAACAAACACAACTGCCTGGGCATCAAGATCAGTTCCAAAATCGTCGTCTTCATCCTGCTCTTTTGGTATCGCATATACAAGACGCTCGCTTGCGGTGGAACTTATAAGAGAATCTAACCTTGACAGTTCCCGCCCGATATCGTCTTCAGATAATATGTTTCGCTGTTCAGGAGGTCCCTCAAGACGCAGCACAGGAAAAGACATTCTGTTTCCCTGCTCCTCCATATGCAGTCCCCAGAGTTTATGTAACGCGTGTTCAGGTGGTAATTGCAACTGACACAAATCAATCTGCGGAACTTCTTCTTTAACTTCCTCCTGAGATTCCAACTCGTTTTCGATTTCATCTTCCTCATCGTCCGAATTGGATCTGAATAAACGAGATAGACTTAACTTTTTTTTTGCCGTCATGATTTAATACCTCCTGACCCTCAGCGTTTAACTGCTGAATTTATCAAATGCATACAAATTATACTGTGAATTATCATACTTTAATTATAAACATATCTTTGTAAAACAAACATTTAAAATAATACCCGCTTAACGTGTTTTGTGAAAATCATATTTTTAAAACACAATAACCGGGTGCAACTCGACATCTTAGTTCAGATATGAAATACTCATTTTATATAACTATAAAGAATCTGCCATAAGGCAACCCGATTACAATAATAAAATTCACCGCTTTCTATTTTGCTTATTTGCTATAATTAAATTTATTATAATTATTAATTGCCGGATGCTTATACAAGATAATCGAATGCAATTTTTTAAATTTTACGAAAAATATTTTTATCGCTGACTGTACCCTGAAAGCAGTTAAAATACGATCTCCGGGATTGAACCAACAGCATTTTCATAATTCTCTGTTTACTGTGAATTTTTATTGATAAATTAATCTTTTTTGCAACATTATTAAATAGGCTTCAGCAATATTAAACTCACGATTTGCTTTTAAGAATCCGAATATTAACTCTCACATAAAAGTAAAACTAAACAAGTAAATTTTAATCTAAAAACACATAAAAGTCAACATGCGCAGCAAAAAATCTTAGCTCGTCGGCATTTTAAAATTATCCAAAATATACGGATAATCTATGCCATATTTACCTGCGACAAATATATACAAAAACCGCCTCTATAAACTTATAGAGGCAGCTTTTATATAATCTTTCAAACTTCCGTTCCTACTGAATTTGTTGAAATTTTATTATCATCCGAGGCTGATATTTTTGCTTCGTTTATATTAATCGCACATAAAAATTTAATTATGATAAATTCGTATAACGATACATAAATGTAACGACCTGCGCGCGAGTGCATAAGTCATTCGGGCTGAAAGCCTCGTCTGAAGTTCCGGTCGTTATGTTGTTCTGCACAGCCCAGAGTACCGCATCATTATAATAATCCGCCTCTGTTACATCCGAGAAAGGATTTTCTCCGAAAACATCCGGACTGCCTGCAGCGCGATACAGGAATGAAACCATCTGTGCGCGTGTCACGGTCATATCAGGACCAAAAGCAGCTGCGGAAATTCCATTTGTGATCCCGTTTTCAACCGCCCAAGCAACAGCGGCCGCATAATATTTATCGGCAGTAACATCATTAAAAGTATCCGCCGCTTCCGCGCTGCCTTTCATTAAACGATACAGGAACGTAACTGCCTGCGCTCTCGTGCATATCTGGTCGGGACTGAATGTTGAATCACCCGTACCGGAAGTGATATTATTTACTGCCGCCCAATAGACTGCATCCGCATAATATGCATTGCGTGATACATCGGCAAAGTCAGGCAGATCGCTCAAAGGAGTATCATTATCTATTATATCGGTTCCGTTTCCGCCGGAATTTCCATTAATATTTCCGCCGGAACTGCTGTTTGAACCGCTTCCTGTACTTCCTGCCGAGCTGCTGCCTGCGCTTCCTCCCGAACTGCTGTTTAAACTATTTCCCGAATTTCCGCCGGAATCGCCGCCTGAGCTTCCTCCGAAGCTGTTATTCGGGTCGCTTCCCGCGCTTTCTCCCGTACCGCTGCCGGAATTATTGCCGCTATTATCTCCCGTACTGCCTTCGGAATTATTCTCATTACCGCCGATGCTGCCGCCTGCGCTGTCTTTCGGCAGTTCAGTCCATTTATCCGCCGTATGCATACCCAGTATCACATTGTAATCTGCCAGCGGATCGGCATTTGCATCCGTCACGGTCGCATACCACCGAGAATCCTTAAGGTTGGAATTTACAGGTCTGCCGTTTGAGCCTGTTCCGTAATCATCGGAATTGTAAAGTTCTCCTTTAAGCAGCATTTCATCAAGAGAGTTTCCGAACTGAAAATGAAAATGAGCCGCGATAGGCGTTTCTTTCGTACCGTCCATGCCGGGAACCATTGATATAAAATATTTATAAGGATTTTCTGAATCCAACGTATCCGCAGTGAATACATAAGCAGGCGTTCCTTCAAATCCTTTTAAGATCTTTCCTGTCATTGTGTACGTATCGGAAGACAGGATATTTCCATCCGCGCCTTCCCACGTTATAGTATAGCTTCCGTCATCGCCTGCTTCTATTGTCATGCTGTCCACGCCCTTTGTTGAAGCAATGGACGCCCAATATGCTTTCAGCGCGTCGACATTCGGCATTGAAGCGGACATATCCACGCCTGCAGCCGCGAACGCCGCTATATATGCCGTGTAAGCCTGCTCCCACGCCTGCGCTAAATGAGGATACTGCGCCGATACAGTTTCATCTGGATATATGAATTTTTCCCAGCTCTGCCATGTTCCGACCCAATGTTTAAGGCTTGTATCTCCTACAAGCTGGGTTTCATCGCCCGCCGTAACCAGATACGCATCCTGCGCGCCGTTGGCAAATGCTTCGTTTGAAAAATCGTACCCGCCGTTTTCATTTAAAATATTCTCAGAATTTTCGATTTCTTTACCGTCTATAATGATCTTCCCGGTTTCCGGTTCTGACGGAGCGTCAGGCTTTTCAGGAACTTCCGGTTCCGTATTTCCGGGAGCGTTATTTTCTACCGGATAATCCTTGTTCAGATCCGGGATACTATCCAAAGTAGCACCATGCCAGTAAGTCGGATCATCGTAATCGATAGATCCGACCTTGCCATCTATCAGATTTCTATTAGTATTATCAGAAATATTAATGGAATCCGTAAGCGTTCTGCCGGCATCTCCTTTATAAACGGAACCGCCCTGCAGATAAGCCTCTGCAATAGAGATCTCGCCCGTACCGGATACAGCGTTGCCGCCGCTTCCTCCGCCAATCACATCTGCACTCCAGCCGCCGACTGCGATAAATTTACCGTTTCCGGCAACAGCGCCGTTATTCAGAATAACAGCGTCGCCGCCATCTTTAGTAAGCGCCGAGTATCCGCCGCCGTAAACGGCTAAAACAGAACCTTTCGGTACTGTTACCGTTCCGTTATTCACAGTTAGACCGGACTGACCGTCGCCTCCGGTAGGTGCTTCATCGCCGCGGATAATTACCTGCCCTTTCATAGTAACATTGCCGTTTACCGTTACGACAGGATCGCTGTTTCGGCGGGCTTCATCGCCATTAGCTATATAATTAGTATTTGAATAGATGATCGCATTATCAACTGTCGCGCCATCCTGCAGGATAAGCTGACCGTTTATAGACGAACCCATCAGAAATTTATCTGAGTAACTATCGTAATTCATAGAGAACGTACCGCCGTTTTCGACTTCCACCGTTCCCTGAATCACGGAATCCCTCAGCGTCAGCTTGCCGCCGTTTGTTACCACTATACGAACGCTGCTGAGTACATCCATATTTACCATAGTAAGATCGCAGTTGGCTGGCACGACAAGCGTCTGTACTGTATTTTCTCCGAATGGAATCGCATAGCCAAGCTCTCCGTAAGTGCCGCTCGTGTGAGAACCGTACCAGGCTTTTACATCGACGGGAACTGTAACGGTATCGTCACTATTATCAAAATTCCTGATCTCCCATGGTTCCATATCATACATATATTTACCATCGGACGTCTGGATACAGTTTTTCAAAATCAGCTGATCCTCCAAATATTCTTCGCCGGTATAAACCTTAAAAATCAGTTCGTTGCTCACAGCCGTTCTGCCATGATCGTCCGTTACAGTAACGGAAATCGGATAGTTCCCCGCCTTTGCAGGAGTTCCGGATAAAGTCAGCGAACCGTCATAAACGGAATAAAATCCTTCCATGCCGGAGTCTTTATCCAGATTTATGTTCGTCTTGCTGGCGTTAACATTAATATCACTATTTGTATCCAATACTTTCCAGTCGCTTTCGGAAAGCTCCTCGCCCTTTTTCATTAAAGCCGCTTCAACTGTTACGTCGCTGTTTTTATTAATATTAATATTGGTAGACGCGCCGCTTATTGAATCATATCCTTCTTGACCTTCAAGAGCAGCTTCAAAGCTGCCAACCAGACGAATATGAAGCTCGTACTCGTCGCCCTGCTCGGTGTTCTCGTCTGCAGGAGCCACAGTTACCGTACCGCCCGCAATGCTGATTTTAAACATCATGTCTTCATAACCGGGATTTGTTATAGTGATGATATCACCTGAATTAAGCTGGCAAGGCATATTATTAAATGCAATAAGACCGGAATCTTTATCTAAATAATACTGCTTGCCGCTAAGTCCCATCTTGATTGTCTGTTCCTGCCAGCCTTCTCCGTTAACATTTACACCGTCAACACCGGAAATATAACCTTTATCGTCGATCTCAAATTGAATGTAATAATTATCCATAGAATCCGCCGGAGTGTAAAAAGATGCTCCCGGAGCAGGCTTTTTTTCCGCCGCAGGAGGTTCGACCGGGTCCGGTTCATTGCCGTCTGAGGAGTCTGCCGCCTGAGCAGAATAGTTGCTTTTATCAAGTTTCAGCATAAGATCGTTATAGCCCTCGGCGCTTATAACGCAGATCGATTTGTCGTCGACAAAATTACCGCCTTCACCTATATAAATGCAATTATTTTCAGTATCTGCATAATAACTGGTATTATTCCAAACCGAAAAGCTGGAAGTCCCAGCAGTATAACTTTCCCCGGCAACCGTTACACCTGTAATAGCAGAAAGCCAATCGGAATCATTAAACAAGATCTTAAAATCGTAGCCGAAATTGGCTGTGCTGCCTGATGGGACAGGCGGGTTTTTAAGCTCTGTTGGCGATTCAGGATCAGTCGTAGGTTCCGATTCGGTTTTATTTAATTCCAACGTCAAGTCTTCGTAACCATCAGCTTTAATAATACATTCTGCTCTGCCATCAATATACTCAACGGTATTATCGCCTTCGCCTATATAAGCATACAATCCGTCGTCGTCTTCTGCCAAACAATAATTATTATTTTTAAATACTAAGTTCGTGTAATCCACACGAGAATAAGTTTTATTTGATACAATCACATCATTAATTGCATTAAACCACGTTTTTGTATCTTCATTAATCTCAAACTTATATTTAAAGTCATATCTGTTATTTGTTGGTTTCCATTCTGTTGGAACAGGAGGTCTTTTAATCTCCGGTTCAGTAATTTCTTCCATAACTTCCCCCGTCCAGCTATGACCATCGCAGCTTAGCTTTAGATTCAAATCTTTATATCCCTCAGCCGAGATAACTACATTATGATCTTCCTTTTCACTAAGAGAGGGAATACCTAACTGTATATTATACGAAGATGCAGCAACTTTATATTCACAATCACCTAACGACCATGAATAAGAATCTGCCAACTGATATTTTTCTCCGTCAACGATCACCTCCTTAACGACCTGAAGATATCCTTCTTCCAAATAATTAAAATTTATTTGCAGTCCGCCGAATAAAATATTTTCTTCATACCCGTATGGCTGCGGCGGATTGCCGCTGTCCGCCATAGCCGTTACCGGCGTCATGGTCAGCGCCATTACAAGCGTCAGCAGCATGGATATTATTTTCCCTCGCATTTGTTTTGACATAAATTTCCTCCTTAAAACTGTTATTTTAGTTAGAATCGACTAACCTCACTTTAAAACAAATCCGCGCTGATCGCTGCAAAATAATCAACGCGGACGATGCTCGGAAAGTTAGAAGTGTCTAACTTCGGAACTATATTACTATAAGCGGATTTTATTGTCAATTCCTTTACATGCCTTATCTATCTTAGCGATAAATTTTATCAATGTTTTAAGTAGCTTATTCGTTTAATTTAAATTTTTATTCTTCCTTATTAACTCTGCTGTGCTTGCTCAGAAGATTCTGTTTTAAATGCCAAAGCTCAGATGAAAGATCTACATAATACCTGTGCGGATTTTCGAATCTTTTTATTTCGCTCCATAATATCTCAATTTCATCCTTACAGAACGCTTTGATATCTTCAAGCGACGGCATATCGTATACGAGATTTCCTTTATCAAAAATCCTTACCTGAAGCTCCTGACACTCATAATTTTCCATGAGCTTCCTCTTCCAAATATGCTCAGGATCAAAAATCTCAAAAGGTTCTCCTTCAGGCACTTTTTCATCAGCTAAAGCGATTACATCGGCAAGCGCTTTTCCTGTATTCTTATCTACAATCCGATACAGTTTTTTATAGCCCGGATTAGTAAGTTTTTCCGGATTTTCGCTGACTTTAATCTTAGGAATTATCTTACCGTCTTTTTCTATGGCAGCCATTTTATATACACCGCCAAATACCGGCTGTGACTTCGCAGTAATCAGACGCTCGCCCACTCCGAAAGAATCTATGCATGCGCCTTCGTTTACCACGCCTCTAATAATATATTCATCAAAAGAATTAGATGCAACTATTGAACAGTCCTGAAGTCCTTCGTCATCGAGCATCTTCCTTGCAATTCTGGAAAGATAAGTCATATCTCCACTATCTATTCTAACGCCCATTTTGGACGGCTTTTTTTCCTTAAATACGCGAATAGCATTTGGCATTCCGGACTTTATAACATCGTAAGTATCAACGAGCAACACACAGTTATCCGGATACAGTTCGGCAAATTTTGAAAACGCTTCGTACTCAGAATCAAAAGTCTGCACCCAACTGTGCGCCATAGTGCCAAGAGCCGGTATCCCGAACTCCCTTTCCGCCATTGTACATGCCGTCCCCACGGCCCCTCCTATATATGCGGCCCGCGCACCCAGCATTGCAGCAGACGATCCCTGGGCTCTCCTTGTACCAAATTCCATAACGGATCTGCCCTGGGCAGCCCTCACTATACGATTAGTTTTTGTCGCTATAAGAGTCTGATGATTAATAGTAAGCAACAAAAATGTTTCTATAAGCTGCGCCTGAATTATAGGACCTCTTACAGTTACCAACGGTTCTCCCGGAAATACAGGCGTGCCTTCTGGTATTGCCCATACGTCGCATTCAAATTTAAAATTCCTCAGATATTCCAAAAAAGCATCCGAAAAACATCCTTTAGATTTCAAAAAACTGATATCTTCCTCAGTAAATTTCAGATTCATCATATACTTAATAAGCTGCTCAAGACCAGCCATAATAGCAAAGCCGCCTTCATCCGGAACTTTTCTGAAAAACATATCGAAATAGGCAATCTCGTTTTGTTTACCCAGTTCAAAATAACCGTTCGCCATGGTTAATTCATAAAAATCGGTTAGAAGAGTATTATTCCTGACAACATTCTCATTTATTGAGCTTAACATTAATATCTCCATTCTTAATAAAACAGTACGCCGCTTAACTTCCGTCCCTTTAAGCGACAGGCTGCAGATAATATTTTACCGCCTACTTACCTGCAAAATAAGGCAAGATTCAATAGTATTTATTTTAATACATCTTTATTGAATTTGTCAAGTATTTATGGAATTTATTTCAGGTCAATAACATTAAAAACCTGTTAGCTATACAGACATCTCTATCGCTCTTTTTAAAAATTATCCATGTCAATAAAATCTTCGCTGGTATATAAAAACACATATATATAATTATTATATTTTCTAATTTATGTATTATACTTATATAATCCGTTTACTGCTTGTAGCGTCATTTTATCTGACTCATAACCTTAAACATTTTCATGATATCCACCGGTTTTGCTAAATGTTCATTCATTCCGGCACCCTTTGCCATCGCGATGTCCTCTTCAAATGCGTTAGCCGAAAGCGCTATGATTGGTACGACTTTCGCATCTGATCGGTTCAGGCTGCGAATCACACGAGTAGCTTCATATCCGCTCATTACCGGCATCATTAAATCCATAAGCACACAGTCAAATGTACCCGGATCGGATGCTGCGAACGCATCTACGGCTTCCTTTCCATCTCTCGCAGTCACGACTTTTGCGCCCGCCTCCTCAAGCATAAATTCCACAATTTCGCAGTTGATCTCATTATCTTCTACCAAAAGTACATGCATTCCGGAAATATTGCCTTTAATATTCCGTGTTTCATTTACCTCAGAATTCTTATTCCACGATTTGTCGACCTTAATAGGCAAAGCGACTTGAAAGATACTTCCTTTGCCGAGTTTGCTGTCTACTTCAATGATTCCGTTCATCTGATCTACTAACTTCTTCGCAATAGACATCCCAAGCCCAACTCCGGTATAGTTAGTCCTCGCGCCTTGGTGTTCTTGCGTAAACGGCTCAAAAATATGCTGTTTAAAGTCATCCCCAATGCCGATTCCGGTATCTTCGATCACAAACTGATAGTTTGCAATCCCATCCTGGCAGGAAATTTCCTTTACACGAACAAATACAGAACCATTAGGCCGATTATACTTGAGAGCGTTGTCTATAATATTCATTAATATCTGCTTCAGATGCAGCGAATTTCCGATCAGTTTTCTATGCTGCAGGTCAACCTCCTCCAGCGCCAATCGGATACCTGCCTCTTCTGCCTGGACAGACAAAATTGTAAGACAGTTTTCCAATGTGTCATAAAGGTCAAACGGTTCCTCCACCACCATGGGTCTTCCGCTCTCCAACTTGCTGACTTGAAGAACGTCGTTTACCAGGGACAGCAGATGCTCCGTCGACACACGAATTTTATCACGGCATTCTCTTTGACGTTCCACATCATACTGGCTTTTCTCCATAATGTCCAACATTCCCAGAATACCGTTAATTGGTGTACGGAGATCGTGAGACATATAAGAAAGAAACTCGCTCTTTGCTGAGTTTGCCCGTCTGACCTTTTCAAGCAGCTCCATTATAGCTTGTTCTTGCTTCTTTCGAGTCACCATTATATCTGTAATATCCTGATGATATCCGTTAAGACAGGAACCCGGTTTTTTAAATGTTTTGTCTGGTACACCACCGCAGCGGACATAAATTTTTCCCAGATCAGGATGATTCCATGGGTAGATTACCTCGGAACGCCCGGTTTCCAATATCTCCTGCACCGCTTCCTGCACCATCTCCACATAATCTGGTTCAATATTTTCAAACCAACGCTGATAACATTCCTCTGGATCTATCTCATCTGATACTCCCAAAAGTATCCGCATAGTCCTATCTGCATACATCCTCGGCTTACGGCCTTCCTCTATCTCAATCGTCCAAATACCGGTTCTGGCTCCCTCCAGGATGTCCTCCAGACTCTGCCTGGCTTTCAGCTTGTACTTTTCCTCCTGCTCTACCACAGCATTTACATCCCGTTGGGCAAAAATCGCACAGTTTTCTTCTTCTGTCTTCTCTGTAGCGGAAAAATGAATCTCAAGGTATTTAAGGCCATAAGAGTTATCTTTCACCTGATACCTAACATCAAACTTCTTTTTCTTCTTAAGCTGAGCAAGAACATAGTCTTTTTGGGTGACAGTACGAAGTCGCTCCTGATCTTTTGGCACCACATAATTGGAAATATAACGCTCCATAGCCGTATGATACCCATCCTCAAAATTGACTGCCCAATCTATCTCCATCTGTTCGTTATCTCGATATATTTCACATTCGCCTGTATCTAAGTTTATCTGATATATACCAAGATAATCAACACTCAGAGCATGAAGGACATTATAGCTGCGCTTTTGAAGCTCACGTACCAAATTGCGCCGTTTCAGTGAGGATACAATAAAATATGCCGCAGTCTGAAGCATATTTGATACATATTCCAAAAACTTAACAGGCGGATTGTCAACACCATAAAAACCAACAATCTTTTCGCCATCATAAAGCGGAACTACCACAAGAGAGTGAATATTCTGCCGTTTTAAGTTTTCATACTGGAGTGGATCAGACTCCCTGGTATCCTCCAGATTCTCAATAACGATATGCTTTCCAATGCTGAACTTCTGATACCAGCTCGCGCACACCTCTTTAGGTACATTTTGAAGATTCTTCTTTTCGGGCTTCACTCCGTCGGCTGTCCATTCATAGGTATTATCGTCACCGCCGAACTCATTTCTCTCAAATATATAGGTTCTTTCTCCATCCAGTACTTTTCCCAGATGCTCCAACAGCACCTCCAGCGACTGATCAGGAGTCTCCTCCAACAAAGCTACGCGAAGCCCCTCATTAATGATAGTTTCCAAATTATGAACGCTCCGCATATTGTCATGCTTATCACGATCTTCAGAAACCGACGCGCCTTCGTCAGCTCGTTCAAGAAGCTCCCTTAAATAACCCATAAATTACCCCCCCCTCACATGTTTTGTTTGAATAAATACCAGCATTTATTCCGAACCATTTTTCTTCCTTCATACATGATTAAAACAAACTCTTCTTTAACAGTGCTGAATCATAAATATACCTTGAGTGTTCTTTCATGATGATTTTCCGTCAGCCTTAAAAACTGATATCCATATTGAATCTGCGCGCTGCCTTTTTCTATCACACGCAGCTTAACAAAACACAGCGAATCCTGAAACGGAGAAGTTCCTTCCCAAAAAGCTTTGTTTCGTAATATTTATGCAGTTCCTATTTGTTATAAATTAAATCTTGATAATTTCGACACAAAAACAAATGCCCTTGCGTCATGATACCATGTGCTCTCAATCACGTCAATATATGGAGATGCAAGGTATAATAACAGCGTTCAAAAACCAGAATCCTGAACCTTTATTATATTATTGGAGCAACTGGAGAATCTGCTGAGGCGTAGCGTTAGCGTGGGCTATCATACTCATTTGCGACTGTTCTATTATCTGATCTTTTATCTGCTGCATCATCAATTCCGCCATATCCGCATCTCTTATTCTGCTTTCAGCATCCGTCGTATTTATTTCCATAGCATTTAAAACTTCACGCGCATGCTCAAGACGATTATAATCGGCGCCCACGCGCCCTCTCGCGTAAGCGACAGACTTATTGGCGGAGTCCACTCTTTCCATCCAGCCTGCCGGTCCCGGGTCCTTATTAAGATCCACCGGCTTAGGCGGACACAGGTTTAATTCTTCTAAATCCAGATAAGGAAGCCTGATAGGAATCCATTCCGGCTCCGGATCGGAACCGACAAAAATCTTTACCTCGCCGAATTTGATATCCAAAACATTTGCCGCTCCATCCGCGCCGACAGGCTCTTTGATTTCTTCTTTCTCGACGTTGTATTCAAAATTAATATTCAGTCCGGACATAATGCTGCCTAATTTCAAAACTCCATCTCTTTCATCTCCAAGCCATCTATCCTTTACAATAAGCTGCGTAGCGGGACTGCCTATTTCAACGTCCGTAAAATGGTTAAGCACAGGCTTAATTTGATCAACTATACTTTCCACGATCTTATCTCCGCTTGATACCTTGGAAAGCTCTACGGCGATATTATGTATTGTACGCATATTTTTGTTATCTTCCGGATCCGGAACTTCAAATGATTCGGGTATACTGCCGTTATTTTCCCAGCAGAAAAATATATTAATATATTCGCCCGGACAAGTAGAACAGTTTACCCTGAATCCTTTTCCTAACAGAGTTTCAAGATTGGAATCGTTAATAGAAGAGAAGTCAATGACTTTTTGAGCTTGCCCTACATTTTTGCCGCCTGAAAATTTTTCAGATAAAGCACTATCTCCGGGATTTGTAAATAATCCGTCTTTACCATGATATCCGTCCGTGATTTTAGGCTCTAAACTGTTTGTTTTGCGGCTAAAAGAAATTTTCATCTGTATTTTATCCGGACTGCTGTCCTCAAAAGAAACAGTATAACCTCTTCCGATTTTGCTTTGTATAGCTTCTTCAAATGTTTTACGAAACTGCTCAAAAGTCGTACAGCCTGAAATATCAATATCCTTATAATCACTTCGTATGCCCTGAGTTCCGTTTACAAATTCAAATTTACTATTTTCTATACCAAATCCCTTTCCTGCAAGATCCGACGGATTAAAAGGCTTATTAAGAGAAAACGGTACCGTAACTTCCTGTTCTAAACGTTTTGGAGCATATGCTTTTCCTAAATTCTTTCCCAGCATATAATCTGCCTTCTTTATAGTATTTTCTGTTTTTATCCCTTGTGTACGGTTCTTTAACTCCTCAAATTCTTTCTGCCGCCGCTCATTTAATTTTACTGTCAGTTTATTTTCATTTCGATCAACATCTGCTATTTTTTCAAAATCTTTTTCTATTTTAGCAATTATATCATTTATAATCCAATCATGATTTTTGTCTTTTACGTCAATTATATTATCAATAGGCACCTCCAGAGCAGATTGCCAATCTTTGCTGTAGCGATCATATCCTTCCGGCGGAAAAACTCCGCTTACAGAAGAATCATAATATAAAAATTTCTTATTTGCAGCTGTTTGAAACGAAAACGGAAGCGAAAAATTTTGAGGTATAATAATTTCAAACGTTCCAGGCAGCTCATTAGTCGGGGGTGATGTATTAATAGGACCAAATTCAAGGCGCTCTCCGCTTAGCTTTCCCATTAGTTTATCATGACTTTCCTCGTAAACGGATAAATCTGCAAAAGTATCGGTTTTAAGCCCTTTAATGGTTATCTTCAGCTCTCCATCTTGGGGAGGAATACTCGGAATATATGATACCTCTGTATCCTGCCACCCTTTTCCGTTTACTGCATCTGCAATAGCTTTGCCCACATCGTCCTTCGTCATTCCTACTTTAAAAGGAATCTCGCTTAACGGTAACGTATGATTACCTATATGCAGAGTATTGCCTTTTAAATTTTCTATATCACTATCTGTAAGCGGCTCAAAATTCAACGGGAAAGAGTTCTCCGCAGTATTTCCGTATACAGGTTTATTATTCTTTATCCCTTCTCCGTCCACCTGCATAAGAGAATTTCCCTCTGAACTTTTTACCTCTATTCCATTTGCCCATGCTGCATCTCCGTTAGATACTGTTTCCGTAAGACCATTTATGGTATATGTCAAATCATCAGTTTTTGCGGTAAGCGTTACCGTACCGTCGTCGTTTAATTTGGCTGACTGTAAATCGTCTGAATATAAAGACAATCTGTCTAAAGCCTGCTGTACGGTTTCTCCTGGATTTATAGGTATACTTCTATCACTATATTCCGGAACATCGTATCCGCCTCCGTCAAAATAATATGTGCGACCATTGATTGTAACTGATTTTCCATCCAAAGTCATTCCGTCGTCGGGTTTAATATCTTTATCGAGCGGAAAAGTGACGGAAGCAGGCTTAGCCTGCTCTGCTCTGTCGAAATCCGAGTCTTTAACAAAATCCATTTCGCCCCAAACTTTCAGCGGATCATTCGGTCCTATCGGCGTAAAGGTTTCTATGTATTTATACTCAGTACCCCCCCCCATACCGACTCACTCCTGTATCGCAGTAAAGGTATCTCATTATAATGGGTAGCCGCCGTAATCCTGTCGATCTCATCAAAAAGCGCGTTCATTTCACTGCTGATAGCGTCAAGATCCTGGGGATTATATGTACCGTTGGCGCTCTGAACGCACAGCTCATGGGCGCGGCACAGCATGTCGTTTATCTCCTGCATTGCGCTTTCCGCCGTACTCGCCAGATTAAGACCTTCCTCCACATTCTGCTGACAGCGTTCCAATTCCGTAATCTGCCTGCGCATAGATTCCGATACGCTCAAACCCGCCGCATCGTCTGCAGCATGATTTATACGATAACCTGAAGCAAGTTTTTCCAGGTTTTTAGCCATGCTGTTTTGCGTCCTTTTGTTATGATTAAGTGAATTAGATGCTATCAGATTTTGCCTGATCCTCATATATTTCTCCTTTCGTTTAAATTTCCATAACTTTTTTCTTTATCATCATTTGAATAAAGGTAAATGTCTGCTCAACATTTACCTATTACAAAAACCATTTAATTATATCGAATTTAAAAAAATATACATATTAATTTTAACAGTCCATGTCAACTCAGTCAATAAATAAATATATTATTATTACTTTACATAGCATCAAATTTCTAAACAGCTCATACACTCTGCGTCTATAAAAACGAGTATCCTGTCTTAGCCTTATATTTGCTGTATAAGACCTATAAGAATACTCGCATAAAATCCAATATCAAACTTATAAACTACTGTTGATTATTTTGCTTTCAGATCTAATATTACTATAATTTAACGCGTTGCGCTAATAAAAATTAGATACTCAATATCAATATATTGTATCATTAGCAGAAATCAATACAATATGCAGAATTAATTGATAATAATATGATTATCTGATGAGTCATTTTGCAATTTTACTATAAATCACTTTTATTG
>JAAVYD010000201.1 GCA_022790955.1 Bacillota bacterium | reverse complement strand
GGCCACCGCCCAGGCTATCCGCCAGCAGGCAGGCATTGAGGAGGCAGTTTCCGATGTGCTGCCTGCGGAAAAAGAGGCGGTTATCCGCCGCCTGCAGGGAGAAAACCGCCGGGTAGCCATGGTGGGTGACGGCATAAATGACGCCCCCGCCCTCACCCGGGCAGACATCGGCATTGCCATCGGGGCAGGGACGGATATTGCTATCGACTCTGCCGACGTGGTGCTGATGAAGAACTCCCTGGAGGACGTATGCACTGCCATTGAACTGAGCAAGTCCGTTATCCGCAATATCCGCATGAACCTGTTCTGGGCCTTTTTCTATAACGTCCTGGGTATCCCTGTGGCGGCAGGGTTGCTGTGGCCCCTGTTTGCCATCAAACTAAGCCCTATGCTGGGTTCCGCTGCCATGAGCCTAAGCTCTGTGTGTGTGGTGGCAAACGCCCTGCGCCTGCGGTTCTTTAAAGACAAGGCGCGCACCCTGGAGATACCCCCCAAAACAGCAAGCCCTATGGAAACACCCATTCTTAATACAACTATGGAAGGAGCAAATACCATGAAAAAAATTTTAACTGTTGAAGGCATGATGTGCGCCCACTGCCAGTCCCATGTGCAGAAAGCCCTGGAGGGCGTTGTCGGCGTTACTGCTGTCAACGTAGATCTGGAGGCCAAAAAAGCCACTGTGGAGATGGCAGAGAATGTGGCAGATGAGCTGCTCACAGCCGCTGTTAAGGACGCAGGCTATGAACCTGTGGACTGCAAGGCAGTGTAAGAAAACGCAAAACGCAGAGCGGCCTGGAAAAGCTTCCAGGCCGCTCTGCGTTATATGAACAACCACCGGCTAAGCCGATGGTTGCTCATATAAAGAACCCCCCTGCGGAGCTTGTCCGCAGGGGGGTTCTTATTCCTACCAAAAAGGGCTTACGCCAGCTTTTAGATAGAAGCGAAGTACTTAATGGTGCGCACCATCTGGCTGGTGTAGCTGTTCTCGTTGTCATACCAGGATACAACCTGTACCTGATACAGCCCGTCGCCGATTTCGGTAACCATGGTCTGGGTGGCGTCGAACAGGGAGCCATAGGTGATGCCGATGATATCGGAAGATACCAGAGGCTCTTCGGTGTAGCCGAAGGAATCGGAAGCGGCTGCCTTCATGG
>JAAVYD010000096.1 GCA_022790955.1 Bacillota bacterium | reverse complement strand
TATCAAAGTAAGGCAATAACCGCTTACCTGCCTCCACTTTTCTCCGTCCCTGCTTTCCAATGCTTCAAGGCGCTGCCCCTGCTGTTCCTGTTCTTTTAACATATTTTCCATATTTACGGCTAATTTCTCAACCGACGTTGTTAATAATTCTATCCTGCGCGTGCTTTCTTCAAGAAGTTCTATACGTTTATCCTGACGCTTATTCTTTTCTTCAAGACGCAGTTTAAACTCCTCATGCTCCGCGCGTGTAATCGTATTCTCCATCATTTCACCCCCTACGATTTCAATGTACACTTTTTGAATATTTTAATTATAACGTTATCGACACAAAAATAAAAGATAGAAAGTTATATATGTGCATAACTTTCTATCTTTTATTTTTATATTTTACAAACTTTATTTATCGATATTCAATTTTTGTTTGCTTCTATTATTTTTTTACATTTATTACAATTCATTGTTTTGCAATAATACATTGCTTTTATGTATGTTAGTCTTGAATTGATTAGAAATGCTTTAAACAATCCAGCAGAACTACCAAAGCACATACCACTATCAACGTTATTTATTTTGGTTTGAAATTGAAAACATTTATTTTGTTTTTTCGTCATTTTTTATATCTTTCATTTTACTCGATTCGTTTGATTTTATATATTTTTCTTCAAACTCATAATTAGTTAGCCCACTAATTTCTCCAGCTATTATATTATTAACAATATGATCTACAACTTTTATAATAAGATTTTCTGTTATATTACCTATAATTATTTCTGGTAAATCTAAGTATGCACTATTATCACTTGACCTTGTTATTTCAACTTTGCCTTGAAATTTACTTATATCCAATCACTTAAGGTCTTAAAATTATCCTCTCCTATTGTACTATTAACTGTTGATTTTAAACCACTTATAACTTCATTTAA
Organism: Bacillota bacterium; assembly: GCA_022790955.1. Taxonomy (GTDB): domain Bacteria; phylum Bacillota; class Clostridia; order Peptostreptococcales; family Anaerovoracaceae; genus JAAVYD01. Next base: position 27,940 of record JAAVYD010000096.1, on the reverse strand, counting down.
AGACATTTAAATACTCCTTTTATATATGGAGTACAATAAAATTATTCATATATATACATAGTAGTCATTCCTTCGATACTAAATGTACTATTTCTTTCTACACTCATTGGAGTATATAAATTTATTGCAAACATATCTGTGCGTCTATTTTTTTCAATATACACAATATCTGTGCTTTTTGAACCATTTGTAATTTTACCTTTAAAGTTAAAAATAATTTGTTGCGTATCTAAATCTTTATACTTCCATAACCCTAAAGGATTATTAGATATATCTCCTGCATTACTTAATACAAAATTATACACTCCAAATACTCCACTTAAATAACCACCTTGATGTTCTCCGGTCACACCAAGTATTGAATTTAAAACATTATTTAATTCAAATCTATTCTCCCAATTTGCATTTATAACATGCCATGCAAAATGTTGTTTTGCTTTATATCCTTTAAAATTATTAACTTTACTTTGGATATTAGCAATACCTTCCCAAGCAACATCTTGATTAGCTATTATGGAATTTGTATTTATATTTATCGTACTCACATTTGAATTAACTGTTGATAAAGTTGATATTAATGAATTTAACTTGGCATTAACTGAACCCGAGGTTGTACCCCCCCCGAATCGTTGGTTTCACCAATTAATTGAAGAATTTTATCCGCCTGTTCTTTTGTTGGTATGTATACTCTCTCACCCATTTTTCTTATCTCCTACAATATCAAAATTTTAATATGCGTTTCATCTATTCGCGACATAACTCTGTACTTAGTTTTAACATCTGATTTAACGGCAATGCCGCCTTCTCCCGCAGTTACCCAGCCATTAACTTCCGCCGTACCATCATCAATCATTATTAATTTACCAAGTAAGCCGACTGCGTCCCATTCTTTACGATTTTCGCGTGCAGTGTATTCCTGTTTATTGTCCCAGTCGTCATTTTGGGCATACCAATTTATTGTATGCGCCGGTATTTTTTCTTCTCCCGTTTCCTCATCAATCTCCGCCGGAATCTCAATATCCTCAAACAACATTCTGCCGAATATATCTCGTTTAAAACGCCCCTGCCAATCTTCGCTTGCGGCATCTCCGCATACAGACGGAGCTGCGGACACTATACCAAGTATGAATACATCTTCACTTTCCGCAAGTGAAATCATCTCACCGTCAAGCGTTACAAACCTGCCTACACGGTCTTCATCATTCGGATTACCGTCTGCCCACTCAAACATCTCCGCATAATCTGCGCCGCTTGCGTTATAATTACCTTTTGCATAAACTGCGGTATCGGTGACGCGGAAACAATTACTTCTCGCGTCAGTGCTTGAGCCGTTGCTTACGGCAAAACGAGCATCGCTCACTGAAGAATTATACATTCCAGTTGTGGTACATCGTGGATGACTAATAAGGTTAGAACCAAAAAGGAAACTATACGTGTTCATGTTATTGCAGTTCGCACCTATTGCGATTGAGTAATCGCTCGATCCGATGTTGTTGTGTCCTAATTTTACCGTTTGGGTACCCGGCCCATTACTATCATACCCTATTATCACTGAGCTTGAGCCTTGGGGTCCAGTTGATACACCGGAACCAATCGCTATGCCCTTATTATGCCCACTTCGAACATTTTCACCTATAGCTATTCCGTTTGAGGCCTGTATATATGCGGCGCTGTTGCTACCTATGACGACACTATTTGTTGCTTTCGCTATTGTAGAAGATCCTATTGCTATTGAATCGTCGCCCGAGGCTTCGCCTTGAAACGCAAAAGACCGCGCTCCCGTTGTACTCCCTGCTCTATCAATACTAAAAGTCCCTGTACCGCTTGGATTTGTTTTATCCATTTTGTTTGACGCATCTTCCGAAGTTGATAAATATATTTTTTCACTCATCCTACTCGCCTACCTTCTCAATATATGGCACTCCATTTTCTATGCCTAATATATAACCGCCGTTGCCGCCTCTTTCCACTGCCAAAGTACCAGATGTAATATCATCTGCTGAATGGGTATGTGAAGCATCTGCCTTCTTCGCAAGTTCATTTTTCAACTCCTCCCACGTCACAAACGCAGCCGCAGGAAAATCAATACTTACATCGCTTACCGCGCCTATTACTATACTGATCGGGTAATCCCTGACCGTACACTGTCCATCCTTAAATGCGAGTACGCTGTCCGGGCAATCCCCAAGATTGCCGTAACATACTAAGACTTCCCCGCCGTCCGGGTCGCTCGCATAAAGTCCGTATTCATTGAGCCACACCGTTTCAGTAAGTCCGCCGTTTAAGTCTGAACGAAATTCAAGTATCATGGATACCGTATCGTCCTTGTACTCCGGCGTTGTACTCGTGCCTTCGGCAAGGGGCGCGACCAGTTCCGTTACATTAAATATATCCTCGTTATCGGCTAATTTTCCCGTTCCGAACATCACCCGCGTAAATTCTGCGGGCTCGCTTCTTGCGGTCAATTTTGCAAACAGGTTACGCCCTGCCGCTGTGACCGCAAATCCCTGTAATGACATTTCATTCCTCCAATCTTTTAATTTCCGCCTTTGAATATTCCCCGCTGTGAGCTATTCCGATATCAATATTGGTTTTAACAGCTCTGTCCGGCTGAATCGCTGCCAAAGCTCCGCTCGAACGAACAGCAGAAGCCCCGTAAACATTAACCGTACTGCTTGCAGACCGATCAGGTTCAATCTCCGTCAAAGTAAACCGGGAATAGCAGCAGGAAGCGGCAGCAATGTGAACAGCGGTTTTTGCTTCTGCTGCCTGCATGGTGAAATACGCAAGCAAATGAGCGGGGATAGTTTTTCTTAAAATCTCAAAGATCGAATCTAAAAGAATATCGTCCTTTGTTTCACGGGCGTTTTCATAAATGAACTTTAATATTACCGCTGCTTGCTGTCCGTCGTACTCTGCGCCGCTCTCTCCTTTATCCCACGCCGCGCATATTCGGCGTATAAGCTCAATATCGCAGTTATCGATCATGCTCTGCCACTTTGCTGAAAGTATACTTTTTCTGTCCTCAATACTGCTTCCCTGTCTGACCTCTACGCCTGCGATGTATTCCTCAGTCTTCAGATTCCAGCTCAGCGAATCGAGAAACATCTGCGCTGCCATATCAACGGCTTTATTTCTCTCCGCTTTATCTTGCAGTGTGATCGCATTAAAAAGGTCATTTACCCATTTATCTTTTCTGTATGCCACGGGAAGATTGGTTAAAAGATCGTCAAATTCATACATAATTGATCCTCACCTCGCCAAGTACCGCACACTCTCTTTCGCCCACGGGTATATTTTTTATGGTTTCATTTATTAATAATTCCTCATAATCGCTTACGCCCTCAGCGTCAAGAATGGCGGCTCCTACTTGCGCATAGCTTACATGATCCTGCGAAAAAGCTATTTTCGATAGGTAGTTTTCAATAGCTTCATTAATGGATTTCGTCGTTACTTCCTGCCCTGCGCTCGTTTCCTTTAAGATTTTTACCGAAATATTAATAATCTTTTCGTCCGCTGCTGACACAAAACACATTGCGCCGATAGGCGCTTCTCCGTATCCTTCGCCCGTGCTTCCCGGATCAATATAATTCTGAACTCTTAAAACGAGTTCATCATCTGCCGGCTTTCCCGTGCTGTCAACAAGCACCACATCTACAGTATTTTTTCCGTGTCCAAACGGAAATACCTTAATGCGACCTACTCCCGCAACCTCAAGCGCCCAATTCATATAATGGTAGATGTTGCCGGAAGTCGGCGGGGTTCTCACCTTTATTAAAAACCTCTCGAAATATGCCGCGTCCGTTTCCTCGTCGTATCCGCCTGTAGTTTTCTCGAAATTATCACAAGCATTTATACCCTGCAAAGTGACGGGCATCTGCGTAATGCTGTGGGCTGGCAGATTACCGATATCGCCGTCCCTTATGCATACAACGCTTACAAGCCCGCTTTCCTTTATCTCCACAGTTTCCATCGCTGAAAACTGAACGCCTCCGGCTGATTCAAACAGATCGCCCGCGTTTACTGACCCGTTTCCCGTAACGGTAAGAACTCCCGTCGAAAAGGTAGCCGCCTTTCGTTCCATTCCTACGCGCGGAAATATGTAGCGGTCAAGATCATCACCTGTAAGATTTTCGGGATCGAGTTTTTTAATATTTTCATCAACCACTTCGTCAGTGTTAGCAAGCCGCAGCGCGACCGCTGCCAAAAGATCATACGTCGGAAAACCTATCGTCTTTTGATAAGTGTCCGGCAGCGCGTCAAGAAGCCTTTTTAATATCTCATCCGCTTTCAATTAATGAACTCACCTCCACCGTTTCGCCATTATGAAGCCTTGCGGAAAATCGCACTTCAAGACCGTGGCGCAGTCTTGTAAACTCAAAGGAATCAACAGACCTTACCGCAGGACAAAAGGTCGCCGTATCCTCTACGTTTCTCTGTACTTCCGCATAGATAAAACCGGGTGACACTTTTCGTCCTAATAAAGACCTGTCTACACCCGGCTTTATACTTCCTTGCATTCTATATATCGGGATCATGCCCGGCTGCTGCCTTAGCATAAGCTCAAACCACTGTTTAACGGCTTTTGCTCCCGTTCTTTCGTTTAATTTACCGTCTGTGAGCTGAAACTCACCGAACCGCCCGTTTTCGTTAAATATAAATTCCGGACTGCGTCCGATAGTTTCTGATTCCTGAGTTGGCAATTCCTCGGAAATGTCCGGAAAGATCGCTTCTGCCATATCTTCCTCCTAAAACTTATCAAATACTAAAAGCCCGTCATGCGACATCAAAGCTGCCGCTGTATCCCCAACAGCAAAACCACCGGCTGAGCTTGTAAGAAAAAGCGTGCTTTCCTTAAAACTGTATCTGCCATTTACAATGGAAAACGTAAGGGGCGCAATAGATATGCATGTCGCTTTATACCACGTACCCTCGATCGCCAGTTTATCAACTATTAACAGTCCTTCTCCTGATAAAATGGATCCTGCTTCGTCCCCTGTTTTCCAGTCCTTAGCGCTTGCCACAGCCGTTAAACTGAGCTGCTCGTCGCTGTACATTAAATTTCCGTCGATAATACTGAATGTCAACGGCGATTTCTTAACGCATACCGCCCGATACCACGCCGCCTCATAAGGCGTTTTCTTATTCATTTCCTTTAATTTCTTTGCAAAATCATAATCATAAGACATTTAATTACCCCCAAGGCGTTCCGAATCCCGATATCTCGCTGTATTTTCTCGTCATTCTTCTAACCGAATTTGAACAGTTTCCCTCAATAGTTTTAACATGTGAAGCCGTTGCACTCTCAACAATACCTGTATGACTTACGCTGTTTTTCTGAATCATAATATCACCGGGTTTTGGTATGTAATTTCCTGTTTTTTTATACAGACCCTTGCCCTGAAAGTAGCTTCTAAGACCGCTTACCGAACTGTTTTTTGCTATGGGCGCGCCTGATTGAGCAGCGCACCACGAAACGAATATAGCGCACCATGCTACTCCGTTCATGCCGAACCACTGCCCGTATTTAGTGCGGTTGCTTCCCTGTTCGCGGTATCCGATCTGACTTCGCGCAACCTCAAGAAACTTTTGTGCACCTTCGCTTGTACTTTCTGCCGAACTTTCTCCCGTTTTAGAACTATCCGACTTATTTCCAAGATCATCGGGAAGCCCGTAAACCGTTACGCTGTCTTTATTATCAACAGACCTTTCAGCAACGAGCGCCTGCAGCTCTAAAGACATCGTATGCCCCGCGCCGCCGTAATTATGCGTTACGCGCTTTACCCTCTGCTTACCAAACACCCCGAAAGCGGGGCTATTAAAGCTAAGGACAACGCCGCTCGTAACTTCGTCCGCTCCCCAGATTTCTTCAACAGTTCTCGTCTTTTCCACGCGGTCGTATTTTGACAACAGATTCTTTGCCATCTGCCGCAATTTAGCATCTCCGGGATCTTCGCTTATCGTTTCCACATGCTGAAGTTTTCCGAATTTAGATATACTTGAAGCGTTGCTCGATTCGGCTCCTATATAGACTTTTCCGTCATCTTCCGCTGCAATCACTACAGAGTTTTTTAATTCTTCTATGCTGTCTTCGCCTGATACCTGCCCAAGCGCCCAAGTTATATTAAAAAAAGCCACGTTTTCGGCGGGCTTATGGTATGCTATCAAAACATCTTCTGTAAGTTCTTTTATAACGAGCGCATCATTAATAACGCGGTAATGATAATCCTTTCCTGTTTCCGCAGAACATGCGCTTAATATATCCGATAAAATCTCCGCCGGTGTTTTTCCTACCCAACTTTGAGTTATCTTAGTCGGAAGGCTTATTATCTCGCCCGCTGTAATTCCTGCTTTAGCGCACATCTGTTTTACAGCCGTATCCGCCGCGGTCTTTGTACACTGAAAAACTATATTCGATTTATTAAGATACCAGCCGAGATCATACGCAGTAACATTTCCGTCAAGCCCGACCCGAACTATTACGCCGCTGAAAATATCGGTTCCTTTGTTGTTTACACGCAGCTTATCTCCCGGTGAAAGGTTTATCTTAGGGACATATTTATCCCACGGGCTTATTATCTGACTGAATGTCAATTCAACTGAAAGGGCGTTAAGCTCGTCTGTCGCTGTTAAATCTCCGATAAATTGCGTAATGTCCCTTGGCTCCTGCCCGTCTCGGTAAAGAATCAGCCTGTGATCGTCTGTCTGCATACCCATAAACTCACCTCACAAACCGATATTCCGTGACCGTTATCGTGTATTCTATATCGCCGCTTCTTCTTATGCTGATATCAAGGCTGTCAACGGTAATAGGCATATTAAGCCTTACCACCCCGGAAGAATCAAGAACAATCATACGAAACGGGACCTTGCGGTCCCGCCATCTCTGAAAAAACTTAACGTATTCCCAGCCGTCAGATAAAGCCTCCGGCGGCATAAATGAATACTTATGTACAGGAAAAATGCTGCTCCATGAAAGCTGCCTTAAGCCCATAGTGCCGATCCTGCGGTAATCCTTAGACAATCCTTCGTATGTTTCGTTGTGCTGCTCCGGTTCCGGCAGCGGAAAATCTGCAGAAACGATAGGCAGCGTAAATATTTCCTCATTGTTATTAACCGAAATTATCACCTTGTATGCCATAATGTCACCTACGAATTTTCAATAGCCCTTAATATCTTTTCAACAATAACCTCGCCGACTTCGTTCGCATAGGCTTTGTTTCCGATAACGTTTCCCTGAATAGTCACATTTACATTGATCGTATTTCCTCCGGCAACTTTTTTACTTATATCGTGCGGGATTATCCTCGTTCCGCGCGGAAGATCCATTATCTCGCCGCCGCGTTCATTTACCCTCGTAAGACCGCCTTTCCAGTAATCGGTTCCAAGGGCATTTCTGCCGATGATAACTTTCTTTACATCGTTTCGCGTGATATTTTTTAACTCGCGCACGATATTTGCGATTTCAGGCGCAGGACGGCTTATCTGAGACAGATTCTTATTATTCGTAATATTGGATACCTGCGGTATATTTCTTATTGCTGTAAGAATATCGCTGCTTTTATCCTGAGCCTGAAAGATATTTGTTGTATTAGATATCGCCGCGCCCTGTTTTGCCGCCGAAACAAGACTGTCACGGCGATAATCTGCGCCGAAATTTCCTGCAAATACGCCCTTTGCAAAACTATCAGCAATTTTAACGCTGATATCATGCGGAATAACTTTCGCGCCGCTTGGAAGATCGACGATCTCTCCGCCGCGCTCGTTAATGCTTGTTAAACCGCCCTTCCAGTAGCTTGTTCCAAGGGCATTATGACCGGTAACAAAGTTTATCGCGCTTCCTATCACCGATTTGCTTCCGGAATAAAGTTTCCCAAGTATCGGGATACTTGACACTTTATCGTCGATCCACTCGATAACGTCTTTTACCTTTTCTTTAGCCGCTGTAAAAGCGTCTGCTATCGCATCTTTAATACTTGAAAATATAGATTTTACTTTACCAAGAAGCCCCGATGCAACGTTTATAACGGTATTTTTCGCCGATGTAAATATCTTTACCATCGTATTTTTAACACCTGAAAATACCGTTTTTACATTATTCCAGATACCGCTTATAACTCCGAATATCTTGTTTTTAATACCGGAAAATATGCCTGACACGACCTCTTTTCCGGTTTCAAAAGTACTCTTTACCCAGTTCCACGCATTGCCAAGAGTTTCTTTAATCTTATCCCAGTTTTTATATATCATGACTGCCAAAGCCACGATAGGGATATGCATAATAAGGGTTTTTACCTTATCCTTTATCACCTGAAAAGCATTTATAACCGTATCTTTTATCTTTCCGAATGCATTTTTTATATGGCCCCATGCGTTTCCAAGCACCGCTTTAATCTTATCCCAGTTTTTGTATATCAGGATTCCGACCGTAACCACCGCCGCTATGATAAGCCCTATCGGACCGGCTTTGCTTACGAATTTAAGTAAAGTTTTCGCTACTGTACCGCCGCTGAAAATCCCTTTTATCTTCTTAACAGCGCTGAAAACGGTTTTTAATTTTCCTCCGATCTTAAAAACTCTATTCACAGTTTTGACAAATCCAACCACATTTTGCGCCGCATCATATACGCTGAACGCAAATTTGCCCACCTTAACGCCTACAAAAACGCCGGCAAGTATTTTTAAGGTCTTTATCAGTTGATCGCTGTTTTCCATAACCCATTTTATACCTTTAGACGCTTTATCCATCGCATCTGTTACAAAGGCTTCCACTTTTGGCGCAAAGCTCGATAAATCCACGGTATTTATCCAGTCTGAAAACTGCTGCGCTTTTTTAGAGAGCATATCGAAAACGGATCCGGCTCTAAATCCGCCTTCCTGAGCTCCTAACATCTCAAGTATTTTATTTTTCGCCGTCAGGCTCGCATTTCCAAGCACCGACATACTCGCAGAAAGTTGATTCTGATAAGCTCTGCTCTTTGTGAGCTGCTCGTTATTTTTATAAAAAGCATTGGCAGCCCCGTCATACTGCTTAGAAAGCGTGTCCATAATCAGCTTGTTTCTGCTCGCCTCGTCAGAACATTTAGCAAGTTTCTTATTAAAATCATCTTCCGAAATAGATACCCAATTTAACGCGTCTGCAAGCGGTCCTGTAACCTGCCCGACCCTTGCCGTTTCGTTTGCGGCTTCGATAAGACCTTCGACCGGCAGGGAATCCCCGAAAGTTCCCATAACTCCGGCTGATATCTTTGTCCATGTCGATATATCTTTTTCGCTTTTTGTTAATTTCGCAAGAAGTTGGCTTGCTTCCGCCGCTGTGTCTGTTTCTCCAAGGATTTTATAAAACTCATTGTACGACTTTTTAGCCGCCTCGCTACTAAGTCCCGCGGACTCAAAAGCCGTATTAACCCGCCCTTGCGCGATTCTGTACTCCTCGGTGGCTCCGTCCATAGCTAAAAAAGCCGCACCAAGGGCGGAAGCGGAAGCCGCTGCTGCTTTAGCCGTACCCGACGCAAAATCCTTCATGGCTTTTACAGATTTATTCTTAAATGCTACTACGCTTCGTGTAGCGTTTATCATTCCATTTGAAATATCTGCGCCCGACCTTTGCGCATTTCTCGCAGCTCTTACCAAGCCGACAGACATATTGTCACGAAGCTGTAAGACAGTATTTATAACCCTGTTAGCCATCTTTATCACCGACCAATCTGCCAAACACATTTAATAAAGCGGCTTCCGTTACCCTGCTTTCATCATCATAATAGCCTTTTCTTCCTGCTATAAGGATCGCAATATCCTCATAGCTCATCTGCCGTATCTCTTTCGGAGTTATCCCCCTCGGAGCGTAAAACGCCATCAGGCTTAACATCGGACTGCTTTTTATCACTTCTGGGACTTTGTGAGATACCCATCCATTCAGAAAGATCAATTCCAAGTTCGTTTATTTCTGAGATATCTAACAGCTTCCATACAATATCAAAGGGATCAGTAACGCCAACCTCTTTATGAAGCTCCGGTTCCTGTAATGTCGGACAGGATTCATAAATAAGCTGCGACCGTATCGTTGTGCTTTCTTCAAGACATATCGCCATTTCGTCCTTATTTATCATTACTTTCCCGTTCTCGCCTTCGTCTGCCGCATTTCCCGTCGCAGCCGTAAGCCTTGCATAATAGCTAAGGCAATCTCTCCGGCTTAGCTTCTTAAATTTCATAGGTATGCCGCCGACGTCAAATTCTTTAATTTCGATCCTTGCCGCTTCTCTGTCTTCCGCTCTCTTTTTTAATGTTTCAAGTAAATTCTTATCCATCGTGATCCTCCTATATAGTTTCTAAAACTTCAAAATTACCGAACTTAAACGGTATTTCTTCTTCTGTGGTTGCTTTCTTCTCAAACTTGGCAAGCATTAATTCTGTTATCGTTACATCTAAAAACGCTATGCGCTCAACCTTATTCGTCCCTCGCTGCTGATGAGCTGAAACTATTGAGATATCCGGCATTACGCCCGACTGATACGCTTCTGCAATCTCCCTTAATATCTCGCTGTCTATTTTTAAAAGGGTAAGCGTACCTTCTCCCGAATACCCGTTGTACATGGAATATGTAGCGTTATCACCGCATAATTCTATATCCTCAAATGAGCCGGTGATCTTAGCTTCAAAACTCCTTACTACAGCAAGTTTTCTGCCGCCCCACCATACGAATCCGCCGCTTCCATTCATTATCTCGTTTTCTTTAAAGAATTTCTTTGACATGATTCCTCCTTACGCCATATTGATCGGGAAAATAAGGTCTGTCATGGAGCCGAGTATCTTTACATCGCCTTTAAGATAGACCGTTCGTTTAAACGACATAGCCTTAACCTTATCGTCGTCCCACTCTGATGCTTCCTCTTTTCCCGAAGCAAGCCACGCCGCGCGCTGAGCCTCAATATCTATCGAAGCGGCGTTGTTATATTCCGAATCAAGTATATTTTCCTGCGCTAAACTCCTGAAATAGCTGTTATTTAAAGCGGATATAAAAAGCATCTGATTATCGCGATTATTACGATAATTGCCGAGATACTCTTTTCTGAATGTGCTTGAAATATCGTCGCGCATAAGATCCATAGCCTCCACCGTTTCAATGAATTTCATATCCTCAGTGCGCGTCTTTCCATCTGTCGTAGTCATAGAATTAATGCCCTGAGCTATCCTTACCGCTCCCTCGTCATCGTTGTATAAAACGAACTGACCTTTACCGAGCACCTCGTCGTTGTCTTCCGCTTCCTCAACTGACGCCAGATTGCTGCAAAGATAATTCGTGCAGCCGCGCGTTACGTTGCACACTGCAAATATGGCAAGCAGGCTTGATAAATACGTATTTCCCGGCTGCTCGCCTCGCTCGTCCGTAAAAGTCACCGTTTCGTTTACGAAATTGACGACGTGCATACTGTCCGGCGCAACCTGCGCTTTATATACTACTGCTTTATAGCTTTTCGATCTCGCCTCCTGCGCCTTCGCCCAGCTTGCAAGGGCAGAAGAATCATCGTCATTCATGCCCGCGATAGTGATCCAGCCCGTTTTTGTGCTCTTTGCTACCTGCTTTAGCGCGTCTGTCAACAAGCCTTCCGCATCAATCCTGAACACATGTGATTCATACGGAGCAAATGCCAGCATATCCGCGATAGCGTTATAATTATCCTCGGTGTAAAGCCCCTTATCCGGCTCAAGCTCCGTTAAATCGCTGTATTTCTTATGTGTAAATGTTTTATCCGTATCGTCTCTTACAAGCAAGATCGCAATACCTCTTTCACTTCTTGAAATAAGGCTCGTTGCTTTCTGCTCGAAAGTGACGCTTATCTTTGGCATTGTAACCGCCATTTTATTCCTCCTCGCTTCCATCTACCGACATATCTCCATCAAGATAAAGGTTCTTCATAAACTCGCCGTCTTCCTCAGCTATCTCTATCCAAAAAAGCCGAAACATAAGCGCAAGAATCCCGCCCGATGCATCGGCTTCTATTCCGTCTTCAAGCTCAATAGGAAAACCTTCTACAAATATCCCTGTTCTTAGGGCTGCTTTTAACGCCTGCGACGCTTCGTTAATTTCATCTCGCGGTCGCTCTTTATCTTCGGGATAAAAGTAAATTTCCACGTCGATACCGCGCTGTGCATAGCTTAACGTCCCAAAATCGTCCGTATTCGTAAGGTCTATCCGAAAACTTCTTCTTGTTATCGGCTTATTTATATCGTCTTTTATAAAAACCGCCGGAAGATTTATTTCCTCCAGCGTTCCGCGCACTACCTTTCCAAGTGCTTTATTAATCTTTTTCCAAGTAATCATATGTCACTCACAAAATCGTCTACCATATCCTCGACAGCCTCGTTAAATTCGTCCTCAAAATCAATTCTTGTATCCTCGAATACCTTCTTTCCTGCCTGATGACTTCCATGACTGCCGTCTCTTAGCTTAGGCGTGTAGCCGTCTTCTATTAAATGTCCAACCGGGTCATTTGAAAAAACTCTTATACGCTCACGTCCCTGCTTGTCGTGAGGCTTTCCGCGTTTTATACTCTTATGAAATTGCCCTTTTTCTCTCGTATACTTCGGACTGCGGTCAACCGCCGCCTTTCTAACCTCGACACGGGCTTTCTGCGCAGTCTTACGCCGCAGCTTCGTTCCCTGCTCCCTTAACAGCTTCTTTTTAGCCTTCTTAGCGCGATCCGGAGCTATTGCTAAATGCTCCGCAAAGGTCAAAAGCTCCGAAGTATCGATAATATCGTTTCCGGCCACATCATCACCGCCTTAAAAATGGACATAGAAAAAGAAGCCTGAAATTTCTCCGGCTTCTTGCATAATTTTTTTATATGTGGTAATCTAATTATAGAAAAGGTGCTGCCGATAGACGGTTAGCCTAACATATTAAACGTAAAATAGCCGCTTAATTTTTAGGGTAAGGCGGCTATTTTTGTGGTTTATTGATATCCTTTCCAATAGAATATCCAACTCCAAAGCAAGTTAAACCGTAGCTTAACACTGCTATGATGCTTATAATATCCATCATGGATCAGCCCTCCTTTCTTAGATTCCTTTACAGGTTTCTATGTAAACGGAGGGTCACAAACCCTCCGCAGAGGGCTAACCGCCTACCATCTTGGTAGCACCTTGTTTTATATTTTACCACACCAAAGATTTACACGCTATATTAATTTCATATATAACGCATAAGTCTTTGGATATCTCCTCGCAAACTCTGTTTCGCTGAGTTCACAATCTTTATTGCTATTCTTTCCATGAGAAAACGTCTTTTCATATGTATTGATAAACACATTCATTCCGTTTTCGTCCAGATATCCGCCGTCATCGCAAAGATCAGTAGGAATGATCTTTCCATTCTTGGCAGATTTGATCGCCGTATCCTTTGATGAATTGCAATGTAAAATACCGTATTTATCTAAATATGCATAACCTTTCATTTAAAAAATCCTCTTTCGATTAAAAATAGGTATAATAAAAGCGCCCTGCAAAATACAAAGCGCTTATATAGCCGTGCAAAGCAATCTGAACGTTTCCCGTCCTTTAGGCGTTATAAGCGTCTGAACGCTTGCAAAGCCCGTTTCCTTATTAACAAATTCTTTTACTTCAAATAAACCGCTATTCTTATCAGCATAAGGTTTTAACTTCCCTTTCTTATCACGATAAATATATCTCTTATTCAGAAGATAATTAATAAACTCCCGCTCTTTTACTCCAAGTTCTTTAGCCGTATCCCTGAAATTGGTAAGCAGATTGCGGTCCACCAATGCGTCGAAATATTCCGCCTTCGGCTTCATTATCTGATTATCTAACTCAAGTTCTTTTCGCTTATTCTGTTCGTTCTTTAACGCTGTCAAAAGCCTTATGCCAAATTCCGGCGATGCTATCATCTTATCTATGGTATCCGGCGTCATATATGCTCCGCGCTTACGAATTGACGGAATAATCTCATCTGCTACTTTAGCCTGAAACGCTTCCGCAACTTCATTCTTTGCTTTCATGGCAAGGCGATAGAAAATGTTTTCGGGGATAAAACAATTCACAATGTCAGTTTCGACACTTGTGTCGAAACTTAACTCATTAAGCATTTTTCGTATTCTATCCCATTTTATATAAATTTTACCGTTTTTATTTTCGATAAATCCTAATCCTCTTGCCACTGCTTCCAGCTTTAAATACGCTGTTCCGTTTTCCTCGTAGCACTCAATACCATCTATATTTAAAATTTCATTCATCTTTATTTTTCCTCTATTACCAACTTACAAAATATCTCAAGCCAGCCGGCGCGGTTATATATCGGATACCAATAAAGAACATCAAACCTCTGACCGCGGCACATAAAATATGTATCCGTAGCAGGCTTGATTGCGTTTTCTCTGATAGTTACCTTATGTGTTACCGCTGCACGTTCCACATCTCCTCGAAGATTCTCAGTTCTTCCCGAAGTCGGGACCACATTCGCCCAGATTTTTTTAACCTCTGAAAAAATATAGTCCGTTTCCCCTGTTTCTGTTTCCACAGGCACAGACTGATAAACCGCCACTTTGTCCCTGAGATCGCCCGCTTCAACCATTTGCTTCACCCTCCAGCAGATTAACGCTGTACATACCGAGAATATTCGATACAAGACGATTTTCTGATAATGAAACCGTGGACGTTGCCCCGCGCTTATCATACATATCGGCGCATACGGCAAGAAGGGCTAAAGACAGATCCTCGTACTTCTCCGCTTCTTCCGCCGTAAGCCCGGTGTAACCTAAGATATAGCTTCTCGCGGCTGCAAGTATAGGCGTTAAAAGTTCTGTTTCTTCGTCTTCTCTCAGGTATTCCGCCACGTCTTTTATATTTACTTCAGACCATTTCATTTCTTTGTCACCGTCTTTTTCTTCTGCGGTTTTTCCTCCGAATCCTCCAGCTTTTCGACGTATCCGACCTTTAAAAGATCATGAAGTACCGCGCTGTTATCCGGGATATCTAAGATTTCTCCAGGGTATCCGCAAACCGCCCCGGTGAAATTCATCAATGCTTTTACTTTCATTACTTACCTGCCGCCTCTGCCGCCATTTTTAAAACTACTATCTTCTGAGGCTCTACGACCTTTGAATCAGTCTCAAGCCATACATTAAGCCCTATGGCATGTTGAGTTGCATATTTTTCGCGCAGAACATCAATCGTCGGAGTTTCAACCACTTTGACATACAACCCTGAAAGATCACAATAAATAATAGGAATACTTCCGGCTTCTATATCCGGCATTAAATCATCTATATATATTTTATTTCCGAGTAATTCATTGCCAAAGGCTTTTGTAATATCGGAATTAAGTAAAAGATTACCATCGTTATTCTTTAATTTCATGATAGCTTTAAGCGTATTTTTCGACATTATCCAAACACACTTTGACTGTAAAACCTGCGGTATCTCCAACTGTATATCTATAAGCTCGTCTAAGGTAATCACATTTGGCAAAGCCGTTGAAATGATATTTGTCGTAGACATTAAGCCAGTCATTTTTCCTTCTTTTCCATGTATAAGCTCCCTGCGCATGAATTTTGCTACGGATTCAGCCATCTTGCTGACCGCATATGATACTAAATCAAAATCGCTATTATTAACTAAAGATTTTGATATCTTACATAAAGTGGTCGATAAATATCCTTTTAGAGTGACGGAATTAATACCAAATGCCGTAGACTCAGGTTCCTGAAATTCGTCTGCATATTCGGTTATAATCTCTTGCTCCGAATCATCATAAACAGGAAAAACAAGATCGCCTTTTATATTGAATTTCCTGGAGTTCTCATAAATAGGCGCCATTTCCTTTACTTCCTCTATGATCTTATTCGCGATAGTCTTAGGAATGATTGCCCCGTTATCCGTAAGAGTGAGATTCTGATCCGCTCTTTCTTCGGTCATTTTTCCGCGAAGATATGCCGCAAAAGCGCGGGTTTCTATTTCTTCTCTGCCTTCCTCTCCTGCCTGTTTAATGGGCTGCATATCCTGAATAGCACGTGTTTCTTCAGCAACTTTAAGCATAGCGTCAACGTCTTTGATCTCCGTTAAAAGGTCTTTATATTTCTTCTGTTCTTCCTCGTTAAAGGCTCTTTGTTCCGTTTCGCTCACGCCGATCAGCGCGTCAAGCTCCGCTATGATCTCCGCTCTGCGCTCTATGTATTTCTTTTCGTTAATCTTATTTTTAAGCATATGTATTCCTCCATCTTACTTTTAAAAATTCTAATCTCTGCTTCATTCTCTGAAGTTCATCTTCATCAAATTCATCCGCCCGGGATTCCTCTGCATCGCCTTTATTGTCTTTATTATCTGCGCCGGCTTGGTTTTCCTCCTGCTTCTTTTCCTCAATATGATATTCCGCCTCGGAAAACTCAGCGCGGTATTCTATAAAGTCAGCTTCGCCCGCTCTCGTTTCTATACTCGTAGCCGTATAAACAGGAACCATGGAAGTTCCGATTATTGAAACTTCTTTAAGTTCTATATCCTCCAAAAATCTCCTGCGAGGGTCTTCGCCCTCCCAGCGGTCTTTCTTCTTATCAAATCCAAAAGACCAGCCTCGAAGCTCTTTTTTCCTCGCTTTTTCTGCGACTTCGGTATCTTTCACTACTGCGCTTGCTCTAAGTCCGACGTTATCCTCATAGAGTTTTAAAGTATCCCCGGTATCAAGAACGCGACTGTGATCGAATCTCAGTTCCACAGGCTTTCCGGAATCTAACGCCTTTTTAAACGTACCCGGGACAACCTGCTCGATAAAAGTTCCGCGGCTGTCGCGTATCGGTCTTGAATCCCTGCCGGTGACGTTCACGTATCCGTCAATATGTACAGTATCATCTGCTCTTACTTCAATCCTCATTTCCTGTTTCCTCCTTTCCCGTTTCCTCTGCAGGCTCGTCCTGCTTGCTTCCGTTAAGCATTTTTGTATTATCTATCGTGGATAATTTATCCGTATTCGGCGTGTAAACTTCTTTTGTTTTCGGATTGTAAAGCACCGTATCAAGTCCCAGCTTGATAAAATCAAGACCGAGTGGCGACATATTTTCACGATATCTCACTTCGTCCATCTGCATAAATCCGTTTCGCGCTGCTATCTCGTATGCCTGATAACGCTCTAACATACTGCCCTGTAAGAGATCGTCCGTATCCATAGCAAAATATAAACGATCTTTTTCGGATTCTCTAAGACAGTATTTATTAAATGCAGATACAAGGGCATTTGCCACAGGGATAATCCCCTGCATTGCGCTTATTCTTCTGTCTTCCGGAGTTGCTCCGCCCTCAAATAACTTAGGGGATAAGCAGAACATCTTACATACTTCCTGTCCGTTAGTTTTCTTATTCTCATTTAACTGAGTTTCAACGGCGGTCTGTCCCGCAGGCTGGTATTCCACGCCTTTATTTAAAACAACTACGCTTTCACCCTCGTTTGAAAAAAGTCTTTTTATTGCGCCGCTCAGCCTGTTCATAGCGCTATCTTCTAAACGCTTTTCGGATTTTAAGAATCCCTTTCGTGCTCCGGTTCTGAATAATCCTCTTTCATATAAAAGACCTTCAACCATAGTCGATATGGCTCTTTCTGATTCTGTAACAATGCCCTTTCCGGTAGCTCCGTTTTTAGTATTTCTCAGTATTCTTAAAATCTGATCTTCTCTAAATACATATCCGTTTATCAGAAAATCAGCGTATTTGTATATGGGGTCTGAGTTCATATTTACGCCGACCTGCATAGGGTCTACATAGTAAATTCCCGCTATATCAAGCCCTCGCCAATCAACAAAGCTGTATCCGTTACCGGATAATAAATAATCTCTTACAAGGGCTTTTTTCCATTGCAGCGCGTCTAATAAATCGCCCGGTTCGTTATTTAAAAGCCTTAATCTGTAATCGTCCTGAAGCTCTGTAATAACGCCATCTTTCTTCTCAAATAATCGAACCGGCAAAGCCGCTACTGTACTTGAGATAAGTTCTGTACAGGCTGCAATACTTGGAACGCCAAGCGCGTCTTTTATGGTTATGGACCTATCTGCCATAAGCGCGCGAAGTGTTTCTTCCAGCGCGTCACCATTTAATATTACTTCTTCGGGCTCCTTTGCCCGCCGTTCTCGTTTTCCCATAAACTCACCACCTTAAAGGCTCTGGGCTCCCCAATCATCGGCAGGGTCTAAAATGACATCCTGCTGTAAGAGGTAAACCGCATTGATAAGACTTACAACGCCGTCAACCTTACCGTTTGATTTCTTTTTATTCACATACATATTCTTATTTGTATCCTCCGTACATCTGGCATTTTGAAAATTGATCTCAAGCAGCGGATTTTCGATATACTGAAAATTCTTATTAAGCACACATTCCTTTAATAGTTTCGTAGGAGGGTGCAAAGTGTCCGAGTGCTGGCGGACTATTACAGTATCGTATCCGGCAGCTTCCCACTTTTGAGCTGATGACATAGCGTTGTATCTGTCGTATGCTATACCCGCAATCCATACGCCGTATTGTTCTTCTAATTCCAAAACGTAATCTTCTATCACCTTGTAATCTACCGTCTGATCTCCGCAGCCCATACAGTAACCGGCTTCCTCAAACTCGCGATAATTAACGCCTTCTTCAAGATATTTTTCATCGGCTCTGCCTTCCGGATAAAATATCATGACCTGCGCTAAAATCTCTCCGTCCTCCTCTGCAACCATAGCCACCGAACAATTATCCGTCGTAATTGAAAGGTCAACGCCGATCCAAACGTGACGACCTTTCCAGTCGATATTATCTACTCTGCACTCCTGAAGCCTGTCCACCGGGATATATGTTTCCGTTCCCATGCCTGAGTAAATTATGTTGCAGTGCTTAGTAACGAAATTCTCACGCTTTCGCGGCTGCGCTATGGCTGCCGCTCTTTTCTTTAAAAGGTCCTCCATTATCTCAGGAACTTCTAAGGCAAGCGGGTTACCATGCTGCAAAATTTTATCGTTAGTCATCCATCTCTTTTTATCGTCGGGCTCATATAAAAGCGAGAATATCGTTTCATCTGAGCCTTCTATATCGTCAAGAGCGTTTTTCGCCGCCTGTACCTCGTCCTCAAATGGATTATCTATCGTAGGATATTTTGTTGAAATTATGCAGCCCAGTTTATTTAAAATGGTAAGCTGACCGGAACGCATGGCTTCCACTGCGTAGTTATTTGGCAAAGCCCCCACTTCATCGGCAAGAAACACATTCGGCAACTTACCGTCAAGTCTGCTGTTTGAATAATTAAGCGGGAAAAACTGACTTTCAAGGGGCTTGCAGAGTATATCATCGCGGCGTATCTTAAACTTATCCGTAAGGTGCGGAGAACAGTTTATTATCTCCCTGATCGCTGTCTGAACCTCACGTGATAACGCGCCGTCAGGCGCGACTGAGTAAAACCGTGAAAACCTCGGTTCCGTAAATAACAAAAGAATGAAAAGGACGCCTATTAAAAACGTCTTCCCATTCTTTCTGCAAATCTCAAGTATAGCCGTTTCATAACGGCGTTTATTTGGATTATCTTTATATACCGTGCATAATACTGCAATGATAAATAGCCACTGAAAGCCTGCAAGACATTCCTTTATAGACTGTCCTGCTTTAAGACCTTTCGGCATTATCATAAGCTCTAAAAATGCATCTATAAGCTCGACCTTATCCTCGTTTAACCTGTATGATTTATCCCGATTATTTGCGATTTTTAAAAATTTCCTGCACTGCTTTATTACGTATTTCGGAGCAGATACTTTCTTTTTAGTTACCGCCTCTGCATAAACGCGCGCCGGGTGTTCTTTACTTAGCACCTGATATTTTCTTCTGCCTTTCGATAAGTTCATTAACCGGGTCTTCATTTTCTTTTTCAGCAACAATATTAATACCTCCGAGTTTTGCTCTTGCCTGTGGGGAGAGTGATAATTCCTTAATGCCTGTATTGAAATCCGCCGTGTATCTTGCCTTTGCTTTTAAAAGCGATTTATCAAACATCATATCCGGCTTAGAGTTTATGCTCTTTTCTATCTGTTCCAGCCGGTCGACAGCTACCGCAAACGAACTCAGAATAAATACATCAATATTACCTACGATCTTACCGCCGGCAAGCTCTTTTGCCACATACTCAAATACCTGCTGCTGTCTTTCGTTCAGCCAATCCGGAGGGATCACTTTCTGACAATCCCCGCGCAGTTTTTCCTCTGTTTCTTTTCTCTTGTTCTTAGTTTCCTTTGAAATTTTCCCGCTTGAAATAGCGACAGGCTTCGCAGGTCTTCCCATAATTTCACCCTCCTCTCAAAAAAAATCTTTTTTCTGGCATTTTTTATACGTAAAGGCAGGGGGTGCGGTCAAATCGAATTTGTATTTGCCGCCCCCGCTACCCCCGGGGGGATACCTCTGAAAGTTCGTGAAGTTTCTCGCGGCTGTATTTGCCCCGCTCTGCCTGGTCGTGGTGCTTATCGCACAGCGTAATCAGGTTATTATCTTTTAATCGCAATCCCCAAGCCTCTGCAATAGGTATTATATGATGCACCGACAGTCTATCCGGATTGTACCGCCTTGCGGCTCTCTCAGCCTCGCACAGCCTGCACATGTATCCGTCACGCTCTAATATCTCTTCCCGCTTATTACGCCAGTCCATAGTCTTACGGAACATATCTACCCGCTTGGTCCTCGGCTTATCATATCGCGGCTTCATCGGGCAAACGTAGCTTACATCGTGAACCTTCCCGCAGTATTTACAGCTCTTTTTCATGATTCGTCATCTCAGCTTCTTCTATCCTTGCTTTTGCAGTTTCAAAATATATTTCGTTTAATTCGATACCTATAAACTTCCTTCCTGTTTCTATCGCTGCAACTCCCGCGCTTCCGCTTCCCATGAATGGATCAAGCACAGTGCAACCCTCTGGTACTATCTGAATTATCTCTTTAAGTATCTCAACCGGCTTTTCCGTCTGATGATTCCGCTTTCTTGTAGGTACGTTCGCTGCGGATACCAGACCCATCAGAGGCGGAACACCGCGCTCAAAAGGCATATTGCCGTTACTGCCCCACACTATATATTCGCACTGGTTCCTGAATCTTCCCTTTTGCGGTCGTGAGTTTTTCTTATTCCACGGAACCACACCGCGCCAAATCCAGCCTGCCATCTGCATTGCGTCCGTCATAGCCGGAAGATTACGCCAGTCAATAAATACTGCGGCTATCCCGCCATCTATTACCTTTAAGCGCAGCTTAAACAGGATCATTCGCATAAACTCCGTAAAGCTCCGCTGATCCATGTTATCGCCCTCAAAATTCGGAAAACGCGCCGCGCCATTAGAATCATTATTCGTATATTTCGTTGCAGTGTCTTTTTGCCTGTCACCTGTGTGAAGCCCTCCGGAAGAATATGGCGGATCAGTTAATATCAAATCTACACTTCCATCTGGTATTTCGTTTATGATGTCAATACAATCTCCATGATACAGCTTTATTTTTCCTTTATCGGCATACCCCCCCCCGATATATGAATTGAATAACTTTTCTGTTTGATTCATTATTTCACCTCTTTTCTCCACGTAAAAAGCGCCTGTATATACAGACGCTTTAAGTTATTTATTCTGTTCATTAATGAAATCGTTCATCATCTTTGTTAATTGTGCTGCCTGACTGGTTCCTGCATTCTTGCAGGCTTTTGCAAATGCTTCAACTACTTCTTTTTTTAGTTTATAACTCTTAGATATCCAGCCGGCTTTCGCCTCGTATTTTCTCGTCGCTATACTCTGCGGCGTTGGATTTCCTCCCGGCATACTTCATTTCCTGTTCTTTATTGACTTGCCAATTTATTATCTGATATACTGTATATCAAACGGGGCTTTGGTGGCAAGCCCGCCGCCCCTGTTGTCTTTTGTTAGCTCGCTTATTCAGCGGGCTTTTCGTTTTTTCTGCCCTCAACTGCTTCTAAACACTCTATAATCTTATCATTTGAAAAATTTTGTTCTCTAAGCCAATCTATAAGATTGAGTATTTCCTTTGCTGTCATATATTCCATTTTTAGCTCCTTTCTCTTGCCATATTTGTTAAGCTCTCTTAACTGTCTTTATTATACTATATCGTGTACGATATGTCAATAATATTATTAAAATTATTTTATTACGACAAAACCCCGCCGCATGCGACAGGGTTTTATTCCATCTAATGTTTAATATTGAAAGGGTGCAACTTATTTATGGCACAATTAAAGAAGACGCATTGTTTAATTCCACGCCTATACTATAACATATCATCAACCGAACAAAACGAACAATTCACTTAGACTTCAAAATATTTATGTATCTCGTATATATCATACGTACTGCATCAGGCGTATATCCAGCCCCTATACACTCCGCTACTTCCTTCCATTTCATTAAATTGCATGATCGATAATACACTATCTGCCTTGTAAGGCTGTCAGGTATATTGTCGATCCATTGCATAATTTCATCTCTTGCAATCTGAAGCTCCAAAAGCCGGGCTTCTATTATCTTTTCGATGTCTGTTTTTCTTGCGGCATATTCTCCCACCCTGTCCGCTTTCCCGTTGCCTGATATGCCGTTTGTATTCTGAGTACCTGTCAGGCTCTTGTTACTCAGATCATCTAATTCACGCTGCCACATCTTGATTTCATTGTTCAGATGATATACCCTCTGCAGTCTGTCCTTCGTCATACATATCAACCCCCTCAGCCATACGGCTATTTCAATTCCTTACATTTCTCAATCGCTGCTGATATATCCTTATTTTTGGCGTTGGTTATTTCTATGTTCCAGTAGTTATTATCGCATTTATATATACGGACATCTCTTCTCATTCTGGTTTGCTTTATAAATTCATAGGCTAAACCCGTAACGGCGCAGATCATAATTATAAATCCTGCCCATATCCAGAAACTTGAGAATATGAATCTTAAAAATTCCATACAATCCCCCTAAATCTCCACCTGCTTACCCTCTGCAAAACTTATTATTTTATTTATCACCACTTTTTCACTCTCCTTTTCACCGGTTTTCTCTTTCCTTTTTCGTACTTATCGCACTGATCCGCAGGGCAGCCGCGCATTTTGCCTGCTATTGTTATATAATCGCATATTCTCATTCCCGATAATCTCACTTTATATTTACAGTCTTTCTTTTTACATAAGCCGCCTTTATATCCGCTTAATTCTGAACGTATGTTTCTTACTTCTGTTGCAGTATTCAATGTATCACTTCCCATTTATGTAATATCGCTTAAATTTATTTCGGTCTGTCTTTCTACGAGCTTTTCGTATAAGCTCTCGTATGTTTTTTCTTTTGTCTTTACCTTCTTTCCCCTCGACCATTTTTTATATCTTGGAACCGGAGTATCTGAGATCAGAACATATTCCAGATACGGAATACCAGTAACCGGGTTTCTGCCCTGTATAATGCTGTCCTTATCTATGTGATAACCCTTGATTGCCTTCGGCTCCTTTGTTAATGTTTTTTCGCTTGCAGGCATTTCTTTTGTTTCCGGCATTTCTATCTTTGATGAGCATGAATATCTCTGTTTATATACGCTGTCAGGAGCATTAAAGCTGTTTTTAGTTTCTTTTATCATATAGTGCGCCAACGGTCTGTAATCTCCGTCTTCATATAACGGAGTTACTTTTATGTTTCCGTACTTCCAGACTTTGGCAAGGTCTTCATAAGGCATCTTAGGAAGCACAATATGATGATGTATGCGGGTATTCTCATATTCGGTGCAGGCTACCCATTTATATTCGATATTGTTTTTTTCGCAGTATCTTTTAAGCCTGTCCCGGAAATTCCTAAACAGTTTCTTGCTTTCTTCCGGAGTGGGAGCGTTGGCATATGTAAGAGTAGCAAATATATCGTATGGCTTGAAATTCCAATTAAGTATCATAGATAAATTCTTTTCGGATATTCTCTCGTTGTATCTCCTGACAGCCTCTGCAGAGGGTGTTTGTTTCTCTTTCTTATTTTTCAGATCCTTTATTTTGTTTTTATCCGAAACTATCTTTATATAGATAACCTTATTTGCCAATGTTATATATTTCTTTGCCATAATACGTCTCACTTTAATAGATACTACCGAGGTTAAATATTACGATACCTTTTATGTATTAAAAGCCTCGATCAAATATCAAGGCTTGGTTTTGAATTTAAGAATCAGGATATATGATCTTAATAGATACACCTTTATCTTTTTTAAAATTCTTATTTATTAATATTTTTAAATGTCTTATTTGTTTATGCTCTGTACTTTGCCGAGATTTCTTTAAATTATTTCTCATGGCTAATTACCCGTAATAAAAATGTTCCTCTGAAGTTAATTTGAAATATTGACAGCCTTTTTCATCTGCTTTCTTGCTTGAAGTCCTTTTTCCATGAACACAATGACCTGCGTTTGTTTTTGAATATACGGAACCGGATTTTACATAATGCTGTATGAAATACGCGCACATTCTGCAATTCTTTGGCTTTGGCGGTTCAGTTCCAAGTAATTTTTTAAGTTCTTCGTTTTCTTCTCTTAATTTTTCGTTTTCACGTTCTACTTCTAATACGCTTTGATATAACATTGGTTGCCTCCTTATTGTTATAGTGTTCAATATGAACACTAATATTTATTGTTATTATAGTGTACAATTTGAACACTGTCAATATATTTTAAGGAGGCAATATGTTTGGAACACGTTTAAATCAAACAAGAAAATCAAAAGGATTTACTGCACAACAAATGGCTGATTTTTTATCTATGAATTTAAGAGCTTACCGAAATTATGAAAGTGATAATCGCTTTCCATCTCCAGAAACATTGGTAAAAATCGCGGACAAATTAGATGTATCTATTGATTTTCTTCTTGGTCGTGATGATTTTTTGAAATCTCACGGAGTTTTCTTTGATGAACATTAAATAAATCTTCTAATGAATCCCAAAATTCTATACCACCGAGACGTTCTCCACTTTCAAGTGATTTATAGTATCGTTCTGTAATACCTAAATACTCAGCGACCTGTTTCTGCGTCATGCCCGCTTCCTTGCGGGCTTTCTTTAGGTTTTTTCTCATGGCTAATTACCCGTAATAAAAATGTTCTTCTGATGTTAGTTTGAAATACTGACAGCCTTTTTCATCTGCTTTCTTACTGGAAGTCCTTTTTCCATGAACACAATGACCGGCGTTTGTTTTTGAATACACGGAACCCGACTTTACGTAATGTTGTATGAAATACGCGCAAATTCTGCAATTCTTTGGCTTTGGTGGTTCAGTTCCAAGTAGTTTTTTAAGTTCTTCGTTTTCTTCTCTTAATTTTTCGTTTTCACGTTCTACTTCTAATACGCTTTGATATAACATTGGTTGCCTCCTTATTGTTATAGTGCAAGATTCTTTCACTGTCTTTATTTATGATAATAGTGTAAAATTCTTTCACTGTCAATATCTTTTTATTTCAATAAGGAGTACTTACATGTTTGGGAAACGCTTAAACGAAACTCGTAAATCAAAGGGATTTACTGCTCAATATATGGCTGAGCATATTTCTGTTACTTTAAGAACATATAGGAACTATGAAAGCGAACATTCTTATCCCTCGTTTAATACGCTGATAAAAATTGCTGATCTGTTAGATGTTTCTACTGATTATCTTCTTTGCCGTGATGAATTTCTCGCAAAACACGTTGATGAATATTAAATAAATCTTCTAACATATCCCATAATTGAATGTTGCCTACAACCTGTCCAGATTCGATATATTTATAATGACGTTCACTAACTTTCAAATACTCAGCGACCTGTTTCTGCGTCATGCCCGCTTCCTTGCGGGCTTTCTTTAAATTTTCTCTCATAATCTGCCTGCTTCTTAAATATCAATATTCGTTAATGCTATTCTCAGTTCTCTTACTTCATCTTCTGACAGGGATATTCCTTTACTCGCCTTTTCATGATTCGGAGACCAGCTTCTTATATCAAACTTAGGTTCTTTACCGAACCAAGATATATAGTTTAATTCTGTCTGCCAGCCGCTTTTACTTTCTGAAAGAACGGCTATGTGTTTTTTGATTTCAAATTTTTCGTTCATAGTTTGTTGGTCTTTCCTTATGCTATTACTATAAATTCCGGTAATTTTTCAGCTTCTTCACTCGTCGAATACATATTCTCAAGCTCTGTAAACAGGTAATCCTTTATATCTTGCATGGCTTTCATCTGCCATGCTCCGCCATCTGCTTCAAATAAGCCGCACATAACACCATCAGAACCTTCCTTCATTCTAAATACAAACTGAGATTCAGGCTGTTCTACTTCTAAAAATGTTCTGTATGGTTTTAGTGTCACCGGATTCGGGATAACAGCTTCGCCCTTGGAAGCAATACCCGTTTTAATGGTCGCTTTCTGGCTTACACCGTCGTCGCTGTACTGTGAAATCGTTCCTGCCTCAACAGTACCTGCAAATTTAAAGAGAAGCTCTCTGTCCTCGGTCGGTAAAAATTTCGACTGCAATCCTATGCAGAACTTTTCCTGCGGTACAAATACATCAAACCTCAATTCTGGAAGCATTGCGCCTACATGCATGATATGTTCACGATCCCTGTTATCATCAAGCTGCGAATACAGCTTTACCATCGTAGGCGATGTTACCTCAATTATCATCTTTTCAGGCATCTCATCAATATTAGCCCTTATGTAATCCATCAACCCCGTAAGCGTGCTGATACGCAAAGGATTAGCTTTCGGAAAATATACATCTATACGATGCAGCGGCTTGTCCGAATAATCATCACCGTTTATACGCTGCACCTTAGCCTCACTAAGCCCAACTATATACTGTAATGCTTCTTTAATCATTTACTCACCTTTTGCCTTTCTGAAATCGATTATTTCACCTGTCTGAGTATCAATAACTGTATCATCTTCCTGATTTTCGCCCTCAGCGTCTAATTCAACGGTATTAATAGACATCTGCCCTTTAAGCTGATTACCGTGCTCCTCCGCATAAACCTTACCTGTCCTCAGATCTTTTCCTACGCCAAATCGAGTAAGTAATTTTCCCTGCGGCGCTAATTTCTCTTTTACTGCAATCTCGGCAAGAACATCATCACGCTGTTCATTCTGTTCGAATGTTATCGTGATAACGATCTGCCGCTTGTCCTTGTACGGAGTATTCACATCCTGCAAGTTCTCTACCACGCGCTTAAAGCTATGCTCGAACTTCTGATTCAGGGCGCCTCCTGCAATATCATGCAAATTAACGGTATTCATCGTTTTTACCCTTTCTGTTCCTTTATTTAATTGCCCAATTTAACGGCTCTGTTTTCTCCTTACTTGCTATCTCACCGCAGCAGGCGGCATATCCTGCGATGTCTACATAGTTATCTACATAAGCCGGATTGTTCGTTGACCTTGCGGTTTTTAGGTCTATCATCATTATTGCCACATCATGGGCAGTAAGCGGACCCGGCGGTCTGTTATCCAGATGTACCTGCCATTTAGCGGCTACAAAAGAAAATACATCTTCAGGCTCGCCATACTGGTTATTGCGGTCCTGCGTAGTGCATATTTTCGCATTATCTAATATTTCATCTCTTTTCATATTTCTTCCTTTCTCCTCCCAAGCGTCCGCTCTACTATATCCGTCTTAGATGTGTAATACCTGTTTTCTATATGTACTTCATCTTTTCTTACGTTTCCGAGTACCTGTTCAAGTTCCTTTACTGCCTTCCGATATTTTTCAGCCCAATCTATCAGATGTGCAGACAGTATTGTTGTATCCTTCGCCATTCTGCGATCCCTGCGCGTCTGTTTCATAGCCTGCATAATCGCTAATTCGTTGCATGGAATATCGTCATGCAGTTCAAAATAATGTAATATATCCTGCGTTTCATCGTTCTTTTCTTTCTCGTCTGAAACAGCTATGTTGTATTCCTG
>JAAVYD010000007.1 GCA_022790955.1 Bacillota bacterium | reverse complement strand
GAACTGATAGGGTAAGCAAATGGATATACACCGGAAGAAAAACATCACCAATCATTCCATCCATTTATGGATGATAATATAAAATTTAAAAAATATATCGGGAGATATATTGACAAACTTCAAATTTTGAGATAGGAGGAATTTCAGAATGAAAAGGCTTGCGCCGTCAATATTGTCGGCAGATTTTTCGGCTCTTGCAGCAGACGTAAATAAAATAGAAACAGCGGGCGCTCATTTGATTCATGTTGATGTTATGGACGGGCATTTTGTGCCTAATATCACTATTGGTTCTCTTGTGATGAAAAGTCTTATAGGCAGGACATCCATGCCTTTTGACGTGCATTTGATGATCAGCGATCCCGATAAGTATATTAACGAATTTGTTACACAACAAACCGAGTTTATAACTGTTCACGCGGAAGCGTGTATCCATCTGCACAGAACGCTCCAGCAGATCCGGTCTTTGGGCGTTAAAGCGGGAGTCGCCCTGAATCCAGCGACTTCTCTTTCCCGTATTGAATACATTTTTGAAGATGCAGATCTGATTCTCATTATGTCCGTGAATCCGGGCTTCGGCGGTCAGAAGTTTATAAATTCCGCTGTACGAAAAGTAGAAGAACTTGCCAGGATCAGGACTGCCGGAGGCTATAATTTTGAAATAGAGATAGACGGCGGAATCGGGACGTCCAATATCAAGACGGTTACGGAAGCCGGTGTTGATATAGCGGTGGCGGGAAGCGCCGTATTTGGCGCTGAGAGCGTTGAAAACAGAGTCAGGGAGCTTATATCGTTGATGGAGTAGAAATAAAGTTTTCAGGCATGACGCGCAGCCTGCAAAATCAGGTTTCGGATTTTTTGCTTTACGGTTAATATTTTAGCAGATACATTAATATTACGTTTAAAATGGTTGTAAATAGAAAATACATTAATATAAGTGTTAGAAATTTTTATATTGATAATTAAATAAAGATTAAAATATGGAAGGAGCTTAATCGGAATGATAAAAATTACATTAACTGACGGCAGCGTAAGAGAAGCTGAGGAAGGAAGCAGCGTTCTCGATGTGGCAAAGAGCATCAGCAGAGGACTTGCCAAGGAGGCTGTGGCAGCCAGAATAAATGGTGAGATACAGGGCATGAATCATGTTTTACACAATGATTGTACCCTTGAAATATTAAAGTTTTCTGACAGCGACGGAGCTCATACGTTCAGACATACGGCTTCGCATGTTTTAGCTCAAGCGGTTAAAAGATTATACCCTGAAGCCAAACTTGCGATAGGTCCGTCAATAGACAATGGTTTTTATTATGATTTCGATCTGGAATACAGGTTTACAGAAGAAGATTTTCCATCAATAGAAAAGGAAATGAGAAAAATCGTAGAGGAAAATTTGGAACTGGAAAGATTTGAGCTGCCGAGAAAAGAAGCTATCGCTTTTATGGAAGAAAAGGACGAGCCGTATAAAGTTGAGCTTATTAATGATCTTCCAGAGGATTCCATAATATCTTTTTATAAGCAGGGAGATTTTACCGATCTTTGTGCAGGTCCGCATCTTTCATCAACATCGCCGATAAAAGCGATTAAGATACAGAGCGTAGCGGGCGCTTACTGGCGCGGAAGTGAAAAAAATAAGATGCTTCAGAGAATATACGCTACTGCGTTTCCGAAGCAGAAGGAACTTGACGAGTATTTAGCTATGCTCGAAGAAGCTAAGAAAAGGGATCACAGAAAAATCGGAAAAGAAATGGATCTGTACGCTATATACGATGAAGGTCCCGGATTCCCGTTCTTTTTGCCTAAGGGCATGATAATAAGAAATGAGCTTGAAAATTTCTGGCGTAAGGAGCATGCTAAGAGGGGTTATCAGGAAATAAAAACTCCGCTGATCTTAAACGAAGATCTGTGGCACAGATCGGGTCATTGGGATCATTATAAAGAAAATATGTATTTTACTAAGATAGACGATGGCGATTACGCTATTAAGCCTATGAACTGCCCGGGTTCTATGTTGGTATATAAGAGAAAAATGTGGTCTTACAGGGATTTTCCTATAAGAATGGGAGAACTTGGCCAGGTACACAGGCATGAGCTTTCAGGTGCGCTTCATGGTCTTATGAGAGTAAGAACGTTTACTCAGGACGATGCTCATATATTCATGCTGCCTGAGCAGATTAAGGAAGAAGTATCCGGAGTTATAGATTTTATAGATTATGTTTATAATCTCTTGGGATTTGAGTATCATGTTGAGCTTTCAACGCGTCCGGAGGATTCCATGGGCACGGACGAAGAATGGGAAGCTGCTACGGATGCACTGCGCAGTTGTCTTGAGCACAAAAATGTAAATTATGTTATAAACGAAGGAGACGGAGCGTTTTATGGTCCTAAGCTTGATTTTCATCTTAAGGACTGTCTGGGCAGGACATGGCAGTGCGGTACTGTGCAGCTCGATTTCCAGATGCCTCAGCGTTTCGATCTTACTTATGTGGGAGCAGATGGCGAAAAACACAGACCTGTAATGATCCACAGAGTAATATTCGGCTCAATAGAAAGATTCATAGGAATGCTTACAGAACATTTTGCAGGCAAATTCCCGCTGTGGCTCGCGCCTGTTCAGGCTAAGCTGCTTACCGTTACCGAAAAGTTTGCCGATTATGCAAAAGAACTTGCGGCAAGATTTGAAGAAGCAGGAATAAGAGTTGAAACAGATATCAGGAATGAAAAGATCGGATACAAAATCAGAGAAGCCAGAAATGAGAGAACGCCTTATATCATTACTATCGGTGAAAAAGAAGTAGAAACAGGAGTTCTCGCGGTGCGTTCGAGCAAAGAGGGCGATCTCGGTCAGATTGCTGCGAATGAGCTTGTAGACAGATTGGTTCAGGAGATAAAGGAAAAACGCTGTTAAGAGAGCAGCCTGCGATTGCAGACGCTGATTTTTTGATATGTTTTGTATGTTTTTAAGATACGGCAGATTTTACTAAATTAAGGTAATAAAATGCTGCTCGTTTTTTAGTGAGGTAATGTTTATGTTTGGAAAAAAACGCAATACGGAGTCGCATGCGGAGTCAGTGCATTTGCTTACAGCAGGCTCGTCATTTGAAGCGGACATTATAGAATCCAAGCTGCGTGCCGAAGGAATCCCGTGTCTTAAAAAATATGAAGGATCTTCAAATTTTATGGAAATATTTATGGGTTCTCAGAGCGGAGGATCAATAGAAATATATGTGCCTGAAAAGGCTTATGAAAGCGCTCTTGAAGCCGTTAAAACAGTACCTTTGGAAGATGATTTTACAGAAGCGCAGGACGGCGGCGACGCTGAGGAAAACATTTATGAGTTGAAAAAAGAGGAGTAGCATGGTAAACGTAAAAGGGCTTAAAATCGGCGAGGGTCAGCCTAAAATATGTGTTCCGGTAGTTGCAGGAAATATTGAAGAAATAAAAAATCAGGCTAACAGGATTATGTTTACTCCTGCCGATATGGTGGAGTGGCGTGTTGATCATTTGAGAAGATCTGACGATATTCCATCTGTTCTCGTGGCTTTAGAGGTGCTGAAAGAAAATCTGCAGGATAAGCCTGTCTTATTTACGTTCAGAACGGCGGAAGAAGGCGGTAAAAAGCGTATTTCTGCAGAAAAATACAGTAATCTTTATGAGGCAGTAATAAAATCGGGAAATGCGGATTTAATAGATATTGAATATTTCCTCGGCAATAGAATTATAAAACCTCTTATTAAAATGGCTCATGAACATGGTATTAAGGTTATATTGTCTAATCACGATTTTAAAAAGACGCCGCCTGCTGACGAGATGATAAAGCGTATGACCGGGATGAAAAATGCAGGAGCCGATATCGCGAAGATAGCAGTTATGCCGCACAGTTCATCAGATGTTTTGGAGCTTTTGACAGCTACCGAGGCTATGAAAAAAATCGAAAATCCTATTCCAATAATAACAGTTTCCATGTCTGCGTTGGGTCTTGTAAGCCGTATAACAGGCGAAGTTTTCGGTTCTGCCGTTACATTTGCCTCCGCAGGCAGAACGTCTGCTCCGGGGCAAATAGACGCCGACGAGCTGGACAGAATTACGAATACCATCCATTATAATCTAAAGGATTCCGATCGTATTAAGCTAAATGAATCGGCTAAAAATGTCAGGTTTAAAAATAAGAGAAATATAATTCTTATAGGTTTTATGGGAACAGGAAAAACGACTGTTGGTAAAAGACTTGGCGAAAAGACGGGCATGATCGTAAAGGAAATAGACGATATGATCGAAGAATCAGCGGGAATGTCCATTACAAGTATATTTGAGAAGCGGGGAGAGGAAGCTTTTAGGGATATAGAAAGCGCTCAGGTAAATAAAGTGTCTAATATGGAAGGCGTTATCGTATCATGCGGCGGCGGAACGGTAATGCGCAGACGCAACGTAGACAGGCTGAAACGTAAAGGTTGTATAATATTGCTTAGAGGAACGCCGGAGCTTGTATATGAACGCGTAAAAAGAGGCGGTGATAAAAGACCGCTGCTTAACAGATATCAGAGCCGAGGATACATTTCCTGGCTTATGAAAAAGCGCAGGGATACGTACATGGCTGTTGCTGATTATATAATAGATGTAGATGGAAAAAATTCAGATATAATAGCTGACGAAATTCTTGAATTTGTGTATAATAGAAAGAAAAGACGTTAATTTTAAGTTTACATACTATTAAGGAGAGAATTGTCATGTCTAAAATGGACACTAAAGAAAAATTCAGCAATTGTTTTGTATGCAGTCCTACTAATCCTATCGGGCTTCATCTTGTAAATCAGCCTGTAAACGGTCGTTCACATATGGAAATCGTACCTAATGAAAATATGGTAGGTCTTAATGGTCTTATGCACGGCGGCTTTTCGTCTATGCTGATGGATGAAATTATGTATTACGCATGCGAGGCTTACGGTGTAGATACTGTTACGCTGAACATGAAATGCGACTTTCTGAATCCGGCTATTGCGGGACATAAATTGATAGCAGAAGGCTGGGTTAATAAGAGGGAAGGAAAGAAGTTTTTTGTAGAAGCTGAACTCAGAGATGCAGATGATGACGATAAGGTTATTGTTACGGCAGAAGGTCTGTATTATGAGATGGATCTTTCAGTATTCCTGCCTGATGAGGATAAATAAGAAAGTCTAAATATATTAATATATGTTTCGTCAGTAAAATTTTATATTGCTAAAAGTCAATTTATAAAAGTAAATACAGGAAGAGCACAGCTATAGATTTTATAGCTGTGCTTCTTTAGTATGTGGATAAATATAATATAGATTTTGTAATATGTAAAAATATACATAGGATAAAAATAGGACATGGAAATCGTCAGGAATAATTCAAACTAAATAAAATTCAATTAGACTGAGATTTTTACTTGCTGGCGCTGGTTCCGTATTTTGTTATTGCTCGGCAGATAATTCACATTGTAGGTTTGTCAAACATTTGTTACACTGGCTGCAAGTAATTTCTAAGCGTCTCATTCGGTGATTTCCATCCTAAAGGTCGCATAGGAAAGTTATTGTAATCCCTGCGGTTTTACTCTTTAAGCTGTTTGGAGAAGTCCTCAAAGGAATAAAAGGATTGAGTGGCATAAAACCTCTCATTATCCTTACGGTGGCTTCTTTCCACTTTGCCATTATGCCTTGGGGTAAAAGGGCGTATCAGTTTG
>JAAVYD010000095.1 GCA_022790955.1 Bacillota bacterium | reverse complement strand
GTTTTATGCCACTCATTCCTTTTATTCCTTTGAGGACTTCTCCAAACAGCTTAAAGTGTACAACCGCAGGGATTACAATAACTTTCCTATGCGGCCTTTAGGATGGAAATCACCGAATGAGACGCTTAGAAATTACTTGCAACCAGTGTAACAAATGTTTGACAAACCTACATCCGATATCCGGACTTGTCCTGTAAAATCTTAAATTTGCGTTTTCTGCCATCTTATGGATATTTCTCCCGATGCAAGCACTTCCTGACTGCCGTCGCTTTTTATTACCATAAGCCCGCCGTTATCGTCCACACCTGTAACTTTAGCCTGCTGACGTTCATCACCCCTGATAAAGACGATATCTCTGCCTAGTACTATAGAATGTTCTCTGTAATATTCCATGAAAGATTTATCGTCTAAATTTTCACATAATCTCATAACTTCGTCCATCACAGCAGCAATCAGACGATTTCTCGTTATATTAGCAGCTTCATTCTTATTTTCATAGATCCAGCATACTCTCTGTCTTACATCCTCCGGAAAAACTTCCGGATCAGCAGTAAAATTTATGCCGATTCCTATAACAGCACTGTCCAAATCACCACTTTCGACATCGGTCACAGCCTCAGTCAAAATACCGCATACTTTTTTTTCTCCGATATAGATATCATTTACCCACTTAATTCCTGCAGCCCTGCCGGTCAGCTCCCTTATTGCTCTGCAAACCGCCACCGCAGCGGCACTTGTAATGAGCATCGCCTTTCCAAGATCAGCCTTAGGTCTGATTATAAGCGTCATATAGATTCCGGAACCCGCAGGCGACACGAATTTTCTGCCCATCCTGCCTCTGCCTGCAGTCTGCCTTTCCGCCACGATCAGAGTTCCGTGCTCAGCCCCCTTAGACGCTAACTCTTTTGCTTTTAAATTAGTAGAATCTACCTCCTCAAATATAAAAATATTCTCCAGATTCAAACTCTCAGACCATGCAGATATACCTGCAGCCGAAATAATATTATTTTCATCGCTAAGACTGTAGCCTTTATTAGACGCCGCATTTATAATATAACCATCTTTTCTCAGCGCCTCTATTGCTTTCCACACTGCTGACCTTGACACCTGAAATTCCCTGGCAAGACGCTCTCCAGACACGCTCACACCCTTGCTATTTTCCAAATATGCAAGAATTGATTCCTTTAACGACATATTTTATATACCTTCCTTGTAGATTTTTTATTAAACTATAACAGCATATCACGATTTGCCTTTCTTGCATATATGCGCAAAAATGAAAATCCATATAAATTTACGCTGAATATAAAATACCTTAATAATAATCAAACTCTGATTTCAGCAAATTGCTTATTATTTCAGATAGCATTCGGGATTATTTTCGTATTTGCAGGGGTATAATTAAAGTTGTATAATAAATCCTGTCAACACTAACGACGACGGCTCAGCTTATTTCGTTTAAGTAATAGATTTTATTTGTATTTCACACGATATCGTAAATATAGACAATCCACAATTCGTACATATTTAAGATATTTTCTACAATGAACCATATTATACTAAACCGTTAAAAATTAAACTTGAATAACACAGAAGTACACTGTAACATATATCATTAATATAAATATTTTAAAAAACTGTGTTGTCAATTTTTCATTATATAATTAAAAGGAGGATAAAACAATGACTAAAATAGACATTTTTTCCGGCTTTTTGGGAGCGGGAAAAACCACCCTTATAAAAAAACTCATATCAGAATCCTTTCAAGGCGAAAAAATCGTACTTATCGAAAACGAATTCGGAGAAATAAACATCGACAGCGGATTTTTAAAAGATTCCGGCATTGAAATAACAGAAATGAGTTCCGGATGCATATGCTGCACTCTTGTAGGCGATTTCGGGCAGGCTCTTAGCGATGTCCTTGCAAAATTTGAACCGGACAGAGTACTTATAGAACCTTCCGGCGTCGGCAAACTTTCAGATGTTATCAGAGCCGTACAGAAAGTTTCGGAAAGCATGCCGCTAACCTTAAACAGTTTTGTTACTGTTGCAGACGCAAAAAAATGCAAAATGTACGTCAAAAATTTCGGAGAATTTTATCTCGACCAGATTGAACATGCGAAAACAATAATTTTAAGCAGAACTCAGAATATGACCGATGACCAACTGGAAGCATGCGTAAAACTTCTGCAAGAGCACAATCCGGAAGCTCGCATGATCACTACTCCATGGGAAGAACTTACAGGCGATCAGATACTGGAAGCAATGGAAAGCGATAAATCATTTGCTGACAAACTGCTTGAAGAATTAGCTCATGAACATCAACATGGACATGAACATGATCACCATCACGGTCATGAACATCATCATGAACACGATCACCATCACGGTCATAATCATCATGAACACGATCACGAACATAACTGCTGCGAACATGATCATCATCACGATCACGATGCAGACGAAGTATTTACAAGCTGGGGTGCGGAAACAACCGCAAAATACACTAAAAAAGAACTAAAAGAAGCCCTCGAAGAACTTGATTTCGGTATATACGGAGCTGTTCTCAGAGCTAAAGGTATTGTTAATTCCACAGAAGGTACGTGGCTTCACTTCGATTATGTACCAGGCGAACCCGAAGTCAGAGAAGGTCCTGCAAACTATACTGGTCAGATATGCGTTATAGGATCCGACCTAAAGCAGAATAAATTAGCTGAAATCTTTCACATTTAAAGGAGCAAAACCATGAATATACCTGTTTATATTTTTACTGGCTTTCTCGAAAGCGGTAAAACACGTTTCATAAAAGATACGCTCCTCGATCCCGGCTTCACAGACGGCGAAAAAACTCTGCTCGTCGTATGCGAAGACGGCGAAGAAGGATACAGCCAACAATTTCTGAAAGAAGCCAACTGCGTTCTGCTCAATATCGACTCAATCGAAGATTTTAAAGGCGTTACATTGAAAAAGACTGCTCTCTCCGAAACGCCCGACAGAGTCGTTCTCGAATATAACGGCATGTGGGACATGTCCCTTATTGAACAAGAATTTCCCGCTAACTGGGAAATCTTTCAAATAGTTACGACTGTAAACGCCGAAACCTACGAAGTTTTTCTGAAAAATATGGGTCCTAAAATCATCGAACAGGTAGGATTATCTGAACTCGTTGTTTTTAACAGATGTACCCCGAAACTGAAAGAATATATAAGAAACACGAGCGTAAACGCTATGAATCCCCGTGCAATAATATTTTTGGAAGATATCAACGGCAATGCTGAAAATTATTATGATGGTCTGCCCCTGCCTTTTGATATAAACGCTCCTATAATAGAAATCAACGATGAGGACTTCGGCATATGGTACGTTGATGCTGTAAACTCTCCCGATAAATATGTCGGCAAAAAAATCAGATTTAAAGCGCTGCTGCATAAGCAGCCGGCAGAGCCGCCTGACAGATTCGCAGCCGGCAGATTCGCAATGGTTTGCTGCGCTGATGATATCAGCTACATAGCTGTTTTCTGCAAAATGAAAAATGCTGCTGATATCGTTAAAGAAGAGACCTGGGCTACACTCACCGCAACGGTAACTTCAGAATATGTACCTGAATTTCAAGACGACGCGCCCGTACTTTTGATAGACGATTTTCAGGAAGCAACAGCGCCAGAAGAAGATCTCATCTATTTCCGATAAAATTATTATTTCAATTTTCCCGATATTGGCTTTTAGATAAATGCCCATATCGGGTTTTTTAAAATCAACAACTTATCTCATAACTCTACTAAACGTTTATTGAAACTCTGATTTTAAATCTTATAATTAATAACATAAGCCCTTATATAAGAATCGCCGAAAGGAGCCATTATGGATAATATAAAAATCGGAAATCTGATTTATAAACTGCGCAAAGAAAAACAATTAACTCAACTTCAGCTTGCTGAACATATGAATATCAGTGATAAAACCGTTTCAAAATGGGAACGCGGTTTAGGATGCCCTGATATATCGCTTCTTTCGGATTTATCTAAGATATTTAATATTGATATTGAAAACTTGCTGTCCGGAGAATTAGACGCAAACAATATTTTAGGAGGAAACATGAAAAAAATTAATTTTTATATTTGCCCCAACTGCGAAAATATAATAACATCTACAACAGACGCTTCTATTTCATGTTGTGGTAAAAAATTAAAAATTTCTAAGCCGCAAAAAGCTGATAACGATCATAATCTCACAGTTGAAATTATCGAAAATGAATTTTACATTACTTCAGATCATCCGATGACAAAAGATCATCATATTACCTTTGTTGCTTTATTAACATCAGATAGCATGATATTGAAAAAACAATATTCAGAATGGGATCTGCAAACGAGAATACCTATTTTAGCCCATAGCAAATTATTATGGTATTGTACGCAACATGGTTTATTTTATCAGGAAACACGAAACTTAAAATAATTACTTTTTACTTACAAGTGATTATATATATATTTTTTGATATTCAATTATTTTATCCCTTAATCATCAGGCAGGACATTTAATCTCTCCTGCCTGATTTAAAATAATTTTAATTATCTATATATTTCAAACAACAATTCTTAAATTTCTTACCACTGCCGCATGGACACAATTCATTTCGTCCTATTTTTTTATTTAACTTGACTTTAGTGTCTACTGTAAATTTAAAATCTCTATCCTGCAGCTTTTCATTTTTAAGTTCAGATGGCTTGTACCCTTTGTACACCCATATTCTCATTTCATAAAACCAATTTACATATAACTCTGCAAATCTGTTAAACTCATCAGATAATTCAAATTCAATTCCCTTAGACTTCAAATAATCAACTATTTCCTCAGATGATGCATCCTGAACGCATAATAGCGACAGCATACGCATTATTTCTTCCATATCAGATTCATCGCTGACTTTTCTGGAAAGAAAACTTTTTATGTAAAAATATTCAGGAGTATTATCCTGAGTTAAACTTTCAGAATAATCTTCTAATACGTCAGTTACAGGATAATAATAAACATCCGTTCGTTTTAGACGTTCTAATACATTACAATATGACTCTATACTATCCAATAGACTATTTACAATATACGAATCACTAATATAAAAACCATCTGAATCACCTGCTTTATACAATGCTTTTTTTACATCATTAGGTGAAATTCCACGATTATGATTAAAATCCCAGATTTCTTTCAGCTGAGAAGCCGGATACACGCCATAAATATTTGACAAAGCCCTCGCATATCTAATAATCTCAGATTCCATATCTGTTCTGTTTTCATCTGCACTTTTCACAGCTCGTTTATTATCAATAGATTCAGCATCCTGTGTATTTGTTTTCTCCAGCAAATTTTCCGCATTTGCATCGCCAACCAATTCCTCTGCAATCTCTTCCATAATTATATTATTAAATTGCGCTTGGTCTGTTCGGTTAATAGATTGTTCCCCCAATCCTCCATCATTATCTAAGATATCATCTGCTTTTTCAAATACATTGCTTATAATGCTTTTCATTTCAGATTTTAAATCTTTCGGAACTATAACTTCAGCTCCATTCTCTGAATCTATAAGATATATAAATCCTCGTTCATAAAGCGGCTGTAATCTTTCGAACTCATCTGGCGCAGTTAATATCATAGACGATTCACAAAGCGACGCCATTAGATCGGTTTCTTTATCATCTGCACATGTAAAATACTGGGGTAATCCGTTTTTTATAATACTTTCAGCTTTATCTACCATATCCTGTTTTTTTGCTGACGAAGCTATATTTTCTCCAAAACATTCAATTATCTTCTTTATTTTCGGCTTAGTGTATTTTTCCAGACATGCACGCAATTCACCGTCTTTATTCCCTTTAATGAAGAATCCTTTTAACTGCTCAACCATAATATATCCTCCAGGTCTTGTTATTTCTGCCCATCGTTCCTATCGTTATTATCTACGTAATCATTATACAAAAAAATCAAATGATTTCAACAAATTGTTTCGCTTATTGCACCATTCGTATAATAAATCTACCTATATCCGTCAATAATCTCTTATAAATGACCTTACAACGTCATTTATTTATTTCATATACAAATTTCACTTTTTCATATAAGGAGATATTAATGAATGAAAATAAATTTACCTACTCATCCGAATCAGATTTTCCAACTCCAATAAATACAATATCTGAAATACATTCTGCTGTTAATGTAAATTATAACAATCACTATTATTCAGATTTACAAGTAATTCGCAGTATAAACGGCAAACCGATAACGCAAAAAGAACTTACCAACAACCATATGATATCGAAAGACGGAGCAATGAATATTATACTAACTGCACGCAGACGAGCTATGGAGGAAACACAATTCAATGACAGTCAAAATTTCACAAACTGAAAACAATAAATCCAGCAAATCTGTAGCTCTTTACATCCGTGTTTCAACAGAAGCCCAAGCTGACGAAGGATACAGCATTGAAGCCCAGGAAAAAATCTTACGAGCTGAATGTACAGCTAAAGAATATGATGAAAATCTTATTATGACATATATAGATGCTGGAGCCAGCGGCAGCAATATAGACCGCCCCGCTTTAAAAAAACTAATAGACGACATCGAAGATAACAAAATTTCAACAGTCATAGTTTATAAACTCGATAGATTAAGCAGAAGTCAAAAGGATACATTATATTTAATTGAAGATGTTTTTATTCCGAACAATATTTCTTTTGTGTCCATAAATGAAAGACTTGATACTGGAAGCCCTTATGGCAAAGCCATGATAGGTATATTATCCGCATTTGCACAACTTGAACGGGAAAATATATTTATGCGAACCAGAATGGGAATGCGAGAAAGAGTTCGATCCGGTCTGTGGCCTGGAGGAGGCAGAGTACCGTTCGGATATGATTATGACAGCAATGCAGGCACTTTGATTCCTAATCAAGATGCAAATACTGTCAGACGTGTTTACGAATTATATTTATCAGGATACTCCCTTGCAAAAATTGCTCGTATTTTAGGTTTGAAATATGAAAGGCACGCTCAGCAAATACTCCTGAGAAAATCAAATACAGGTTGTATCGTATATAATGGTGAAGAATTTAAAGGACTTCACGAACCTATCGTCAGCGAAGAAACCTTTAACAAAGCTATTACAGAATTTGAACGACGTTCTAAAAAAACTCATAAAGGCTCTGCCTCTCATCTTCTTTCAGGCATGATATTCTGCGGTCACTGCGGAGCTAAAATGCGCTATCAAAAATGGAATAAAGACGGCGATTGCAAACTCAGCTGTTATTCTCACGATAAATCAAAACCTCATCTCGTAAAAGACTCCAATTGTCCATCTATTCCCATATGGAGCAGCGATGTAGAAGATATAGTATTCTCCGATTTATGGAGTCTGCCTTATAAGACCCCTGACGAATCAGATGAAAATGATAATAAACTGGACATCCTTTCTGAATTAACCTCAAATGAATCCAAACTTGTTCGCAAAATAAAACGTCTATACGAATTATATGGCGAATCCGATGACGATCTTCTTCTCGATACTATACGAGAAAATAATGAAATACTTTCATCTTTACGAGATGAAATCGCCAGAGAAAAAGAATTCGGCGTTATAAGCGCCCGCCGAAAAAATATTGAACAAGATATACTCGAAACAAAGACTTTATGGGAATTCATGACGTTTGAAGAAAAACGCATATTTATTAAAAATATAATAAATAAAATCATTATTAAAGATAATTGTATTTCCATAGATTACGATATTTAATATTAATTATTTATAATATTTTAAATTCAATACATTGAATTTTTATTTAAAATATACCTCAATAAGTTAAACGTATAATTTAATTTATTGAGGCATTATTATTTATCATAACAGTGAAATTTCTGCCTGCTTATCTTAATGGTTATTTCCACAACATACATTCATCGGCACAGCGTATGTCGAAAACTTCACACCATGAGATGTATCAAAATTATCTAAAGCCTTGATAAGACCTATACATCCCACCTGAAAAAGATCATCCATACTTTCTCCTCTATTCTGAAAGCGTTGTATAACACTTAATACAAGACGAAGATTTCCCGTAATAAATCTTTCTCTTAATTCCATATCCCCTTGTCTGATTTTACTTAACATATCCTGCATTTCTACATCTTTCATAACAGGAATTTCCGATGTATTTACACCACATATTTCTACTTTATTAACATACATAAATAATAAAATCCTACCTGTTCTCTCCGTATATTCAGAGATATTTTCTATCATTTATTTTGTTCACAGCAGCTTTATTCTATGCAGCTATTATTTTTCTTTTTCCCTGGTAATTATCTCTATTTGTTTAGCTGCCATTTTTGCTTTCGCTTTCGCTATTGCAGCCTTTTCCTCTGCTTTTGCCAGCTTTCTGCTCATTTTTGCAACCTGTTTCTCAGCCTTTTTTCTGTTTCTTTCGCTCACTCTGTCGTTAATATGATTATTACGATCGTCGTTTTCTAATGCTTCAAGATTATCACTTAATGATGTTTCATCCTTTGAAACATCATTCTGTTCAACGTTATTCTGATCTGCAAAATCTTTGTCACCTATACTCTGATACTCTCTTATACTTTCATCAAGTCCTAATCCTTTACCTTTATCTGAAAAATCTTCAGATATATTATTTACACTATCCTCTAAACCTGCATCCTGTGTATTATCTAATTGATAATCTTTACTATTTCTTAATCTCATAAGTTGTTCAGAAGAAGCTGCTATTTCATCCAAATCTGTTGGAAGATCGTTAAAATATTCCTCCATATCATTTGAATATTCTCCGGACACAAACATCATCGCAGCGCTCTCCTCATGCCTTTGTTTATGAGATGATTCATCCGACGATGCATCCGCTATTTCATTCAGTCTATTTCTCTGATCAGCAGCCCACGCCGCTCTTTGATATGGAGTGGATCCGTATTGCCTCATAACTTTATCTGATTGCTCAGTTTTAGACGAATCGTCCTCAGAATCATGCAAATAAACCTCAGCCAACGCTTCAGCCATTCCCAGTACCACAGTTGGTTGCTCTCCTTCAAATTTTTCCTTCGCCTCCGCCTGCCGTACTTGAAATTTTCTTATTTCTCGCATTAACCTCTCCTGAGTTTTCTTTCTGACCTCAGGATCAACAGAGCCACCATCTCCATATATCATTTCTTTTATACGATCTGTTATGGATGTAAGAGCATTATCATTTA
The DNA here is from genome assembly GCA_022790955.1 of Bacillota bacterium. Taxonomy (GTDB): domain Bacteria; phylum Bacillota; class Clostridia; order Peptostreptococcales; family Anaerovoracaceae; genus JAAVYD01. The sequence continues at coordinate 5,585 of JAAVYD010000095.1, read as the reverse complement.
TTTGTTTTCTATAAGCATTTAAAGGTATACTATTTCTTTCAATAGACTCATACACGCTTTTTTTTCTTTTCTTTCTTTCTGGATCTAATATTCCTACATTCTTTTTATTATTTTGAGAATCATCATTCTTTGCATTTCTTCGATTTATTAACCTTGCTAATTCTCTAATCTCTGCAGCCGACTGTTTTCCTGTTTCTTTAGCATGTGCACCTTCAGCCTTATCTTCCTGATCTTCTTCCTTAAATTCATCGTCTATTACGCTTCGCCACATACTTAATATAAGCTGTAACGGATCTACCGCTAATAAAAACTGTTTATCAGTAAAATTATATGTATACTGCATTCCTTTTATTAAATTAGGAATTTGAAGATACATAGCATTTACAATCTCTAATACCGCATGTTCTAAGGCATCATATGCACGCTGCATAGTATAATCTTGATTTTGCCGTTCCTTATTTTTGTTTTCTTCATCAGTATCACAATCTGACAAATTCAGCAATTCGTCGGCGTAATATAACGAAACAGAACTGTAATCATCATCTACCATCTTAAGCATATTACGCATATTCTCTGCTTGCTTTTTTCCCTGGAATAAAAATGGGGCAATAAAAAGAAAGTGGGATCTTAAATGATTTTCTCTGCAAACCTGCTGTATAACCGGAAAAATCGCCATCTGAGCTTGTTCGCAGTTTAAAATAAACAGAACATCTCCAGCTTTTTCAAGCGCAACTGCAAACTGTGACTTTAATCTCGTTATATATCCTGGCTCTACTGACTTAGCTTTACCGCTCCCCGATAAACTGCTTTCCGTTCCTGCAGCAAATTCAGAATAATCCGTAAAGTTCACTTTAGAATCTAATTTCGTTATATTCTTGGAATTACGACTCATAACGATTAAATTCTTTAATGTTTTCGGCTTAAGCGACTCCATAAAAGCGGTCGCAAAATCTGCAAAATCGTTTTCAAATAAAACTATTTTCATGGCTGCACCTTCAATTCATATTATATATCAAAATCTCCAATAATATTTTACACCATATTTATGTGATGATAATAATAAATAACTATACTTCTTATATTTTTTATAAACTCTATATTTGAAACATTCCAACAGAATATTTATAGTATATACATTCTTAATATTTACTTATACCATACCACAAATTTACTGTTTTCTGAAATAACTATATAGACATTAACATTGTACCTATATCAAACTCATTTTACAATAAAATCTATTATAATCTTGAAGTTATTGTTATTTATCTATGAACTTTCTTTAATAATGCTCACGAAAATTTATACTACATAATCTAACAAATACTTGCACTATGCATATTATTTAAAATATTCTTAATATAAATATTATAAGGCAAATACTAACCGCACTAACTTATATCATTAATTTTCTTACAATCTTTAATCTCGTTTTGAATTTCTTTTATACGCTTATCTGTTCTGAACATATATATAATATGTGAAATAGCAATTAAACTCACTGATATACTTATTAATACTATTGATATTCTCACTTTTCTGCCTCCTAAATATTACTATGCAAATTATTGTTTTAATCTCTAAATTTAATTTATAACACTTTATTCTTATATATCTACTTCTCAATATTTATTTTATATCCCGACACCCCGCTTATCTTACCACCTACCGACATCATATTACCGCTTCCTACAAATGTGCCCCTTATCAACGCTGATTCCCCAAATTTTTCCCGAATTTTATCTACTGCTTCGTCTACTGCCCTATACTCCTCAATATTACACTGTTCAAACATATTCATATTATATTCACATTCCTCTGTAAATTCTGTAACCGACACTCCTAATAACCGTATAGGATCGCCCTTCCAACATTCATCAAAAAGCCTCTTTACTTTCTGATAGATTTCTGACGTACTGTCTGTGGCACGCGTTAGCTTCATTTGATGACCGTATCTCGAAAAACTACTGTTCGTTATATTGATAGATATAATAGATGCAAAATATCCTGTTTTTCGCAATCTTAAAGCCACCTTTTCCGTCAGCGCCAATAATATTTTATACGCTTCTTCTTTATACTTAACATCGTGATTCACAGTCGTACTGTTCCCTATGCATTTTTGAGAAGTATGTTCCTCTATGCATACCGGCTCATCGTCTATACCGTTTGCATATCTCCATATTAATGCTCCCTGACTTTTAAGCAGCCTTTTTATCAGCTCTAAATCCGATACAGCCAAATCACCTATCGTATTTATATTTATCTTTCGCAGCTTTCGCGCTGCTGAACGTCCTACCATAAACAACTCTTCTATTGGCAGAGGCCACATCTTTCGTTTTATTTCTTCAGGAAACAAACTGTGTACCATATCTGGTTTCTTTAACTCAGATCCCATTTTCGCAAGCAGCTTATTGCATGATACACCTATATTTACAGTAAAACCTAATTCTGATTTTATCCGTTCTTTTATCTTTTGAGCACAATCCAAAGGATCTCCAAAACAAATTTCCGAACCCGTATAATCTAAATAACATTCATCTATGCTGTATCTTTGAATCACAGGAGAATATTCCGACAAAATTTTATACATTGCATTGCTGTACGACATATATAATTTAAAATCCGGGGGAAAAACTTCAAGCTTCGGACACTTTCTTTTAGCCTCAAACAAACTTTCTCCCGTTTTTATACCATACTTTTTTGCAGAAATAGACTTTGCGAGAACAATACCATGCCTTTCCTCCTGATTACCCCCTATCACAGACGGAATTTCTCTTATATCTCTGCCAAATCCCTGTTTAAGCAAATTTACCGCAGTCCAGCTAAGATATGCTGAATTAGCATCTACATGCATAATGGTCATTATCCTCACCTCCATCTGAATTATATCGAACATTTGTTCTTTTTGCAACCCTTTTTTGCTTTAAGTTTCATAAATATAAAACAAATTTAAAAAATAAACCGATGCGTATTAAAATTCTTTATAGAACTTCTACAAATACACACCGATTTTATATAATATATACGTATAATCATTAAATATTTTTATGAATATTTCATCCAAGTTTATTTATTTCTCTTCTCATTCTTCCAATAATCTTTTTTTCCAACCTCGATATATATGACTGAGAAATCCCCATATAATCTGCAACTTCTTTTTGAGTCATTTCGTTTCCATCAATCAAACCAAACCTCATTTCAACAATTCGGCGATCTCTATCTTCAAGTTTTTTCATAGCATAAACCAGAAGCCTGCGATTAACTTCCGTTTCCAAATTCTCAAAAATTACATCTTCCTCAGTTCCCAAAATATCTGACAACAGTAGTTCGTTTCCATCCCAGTCCACATTTAAAGGCTCGTCAAAAGATACCTCTGACCTCGTCTTTCCTGTTCTCCTAAGATACATAAGAATTTCATTTTCTATGCATCTTGATGCATAAGTTGCCAGCTTAATATTTTTTTCACCATCAAAAGTATTAACAGCTTTTATTAGGCCTATCGTACCTATAGAAATAAGATCTTCAACATTTACCCATGAATTTTCAAATCTTTTCGCTATGTAAACTACCAAGCGCAGATTATGCTCTATTAATATGCTTCTGGCTTCTGTGTCATGATTTGCAAGCCTTCGGGTCATTTCCCTCTCTTCTTCTGCAGAAAGAGGCGGCGGCAGAACATCGTTTCCTCCGATATAAAATATTTCGTTCCTCAGATTATTTGAGTCGTCAAATAATCCGCTTTTAAACCACAGAATAAAACGTTGTATAAAATCAATGCTTTTTTTGCTTTTAAACTTATATAGTAAATCATTAAATTTAATTTTCGGTTTATTATTGATTACCTCTGCAAATCTGCTTATTCTAATCTGCGCATCACTAATAAAATTATAAACTCCGATGCCTAACCTCCGAAAGTTAATTTTAATTTCTTCCTTTGCATTGTCAATGCTGTCCCTCATCACAAATTTCCTTTCCGTATTTTTAAATTTCTGACGTCTAAACGCTGATTACCTCATACAATGCATTGTTATTCTAAAAATATTAATATGTATATCGTATAAACATCCAAATTAAACTACATAGTTCCTTCTGCAATAACATCAGGCTGAAGAAGAATACTATATTTTTCTTCATCTTCTTTTTTAGAAAAACTTCCTTCATAAAATCCGATTATCGCATTTCTCAGATAAATTTTACCTCTCCCGAAAACCTCGCCTTTATCAATCGTTATACTGTCACATCTTACCGCCATTAAAGTTCCTTCCTCACACCCTACCGACTTATACGGTATCACTCTAACTCTATTTTCCCAATTTTTATTATTTTCTATCTCTCCCCATGTCTTCTCAGCAACCTCCCTTTCTATAAGGGACACAGGTCTTCCTGACAGCGGATCCCTCAGATAATTTCCGCTATCTACTTTTCCCTGACATTTTAAAATTCCGCCCATAATATCTATGCTTACTCCTACGATTTCATCCCCCCTGGGCGCCCTGTTCCTTACATACTTCACTACTGTAAATACGCCGGCTATTCCAATAAAAGCGCCAATAATTATTAACATATAACCACCTTTTCCTATGTAAAAAATCCCGTTGCTGACTACCCCCGCGCAGCCAGACATATAAATAAATGCTATTGCAGAACCTCCTGTTAAAAAACTTATACAGTAAAATACAATCGTAAGTCTTACAAGCGCCTGTCTTCCTGAAGGACGAAAAACTATAAAAGCAAGCACCAACGCAAATAAAATTTCAATCAGGAAACTGACAAATTTAGATAAATTGACAAATAATATAAATGCAAATATCCCACACAGAACCGCTCCTGCCGTAATCCTTAAATATGAGGGCTTTCGCCCGCACAGAAGCCCTGTCAGCCTGAGAATAGCATATCCAACGGCAAAATTCTCTAAAAAAAGATATTCACCATAAATAGTTACCATGCCGATGTTCCCCCTTTGTCAATCATTATAAGACAGATTACAAGGCTGAATTTGTCGAATCCTGTTCCTATGCAACAAATTTATCTTAAATATATTAACAGCCACAGATATATAAACAATAAAATATGCAAATATATTTTAAACGCATAGAAAAACGGAACCCTGCGCACTTTGCACTGGATTCCGCAATATTTTTAGTATATAAATTTGCATAAATATATTTTATTATGCTAAAGCAGCTTTTGCTGTATTTACCAAAGCTGTAAAACCTTCAGCATCGTGAATTGCCATCTCTGATAACATTTTTCTATTGATTTCTATACCAGATTTCTTAAGACCGTTCATAAATTGACTGTAAGAAATACCGTTGATCCTTGCAGCGGCATTGATTCTTGCAATCCAAAGTCTTCTGTAATCTCTCTTTTTTCTCTTTCTGCCTACATATGCGGAAGAAAGTGATCTTAATACTGCAGGATTGGCCGCTCTGAATACCTTACTTTTCTGACCGTAAAAACCTTTAGATAATTTTAATATTTTTTTATGCTTTTTCTTTGCATTAACAGCCTTTTTTACTCTTGCCATCTAACTTTATCCTCCTCACATATTATACATTAAGAACAGAACTGATTCTCTTCTGATC
>JAAVYD010000094.1 GCA_022790955.1 Bacillota bacterium | reverse complement strand
TTTTTCTATATATTGATGTATACAACCCATTCATTAGTTTAAAATATCAATATATGGTATATTGCTGCTAAAATTTATTATACCACAATCGCACATAAATAATCTTGTTACCGTCTATTTTATAGGCTTTATGGTTTTTCTGAATCATAATCAATATATAGTATATAATCTGTAAAAAAATTTTTATTATACAATATCAAGTATAAATTCATAACTTTTATAATTTAGGCAGACTAAAAATAACAATTAATGCTTTTTATTTTCTGCTGCATGTGTATACATGTCATATTAATATAATTTATTAATTTTCTATATGCTATTTATCAAAATTTATTTGATTATTGTCATAATTTTTTATAATTTCTGCAATCTGCCTTCTTGAAGTTATACCTAATTTAGAAAATACTCTCTGCAATGTTGATTTTACGGTATTTTCACTTATGGATAACTTTGCCGCTATCTCTCTGTTAATCATGCCTTGCCCCACACACCTTGCAACCTGAGATTCTCTGCGCGTCAATCCCAAATTTTTTTCATTTCCGAATGCTTTTTTTCTAATATTATCCCGACTTTTTATAAACTTTATTATCGAATCCACCAACATCTCCGCTTGCTCGGAAAACTCATCTGACAAGCTATTTATAATTGAAATAAGCGGTTCTCCATATACTACGATAGCCATATAATTTTCCGTACTTTCAGAAAGTTTCATAGCTTCTATAAGATATTCCCGTGCATTATACGTTTTACCAATTTCACAACATGCGCAAGCAAACAACATCAACGCTTCTGTTTTGATAAGATTATTATCTGTAATCGCCTCCCTGCCGAAAAACATATCGTAATATCCAAGCAATTTAGTATACTTTTTCATACCAAGAAGCACAAATAAATGAATAATATATATAGACGGTTGAGCGGCATATACTATACGTACTTCGTCAAATATGCCCGTTTTAAGCCAGCCTATTGCATATTCTGGAACTCCGAGATGTACTAATATCCAAGCCTTGCATGCCTCTGCTGTAGCCAAAAGATACGATTCGCTGCTCTGATTAGCATAATAAAAAACATTTTTTAATTCTGATATCACCGTATTATAGTCGCCTTTTGCAAACGCCACCTGTACGCCAGTAAACGAAGCACACAGCAAAACTCCCGGATTCAGCTGCTCATACCCCTTGCTTTCAAGTTTAGCGCTGGTAAGCATTATTTCAGCATCATCGAATCTCATTCTCATATAAAAAGCCTCTGCCCTCGCCGCCCTGCTAATACATCTCCAACCTCCATCCGTAAGCATTGAACCAATATCCGATATTTCCTCTATTTTCTCAAGAGCCTCGTCAAGTCTGCCGGAACTGTAAAATACTTTCAGCACAGAAGTATTCCCAAAAGTCCGAGGAATAACCGAATGATACGAACGCTGTACACCGTCAAAAACAGCAAAAGCATTTTCATAATCTTGTTTTATTTTATCTAAATCCGCATAATCAGTCATAGCTTTAAATAACGAATAATCACAAAGCAAAGATTTACGCTGTTCTTCAGATAAATTAATGTCGGAATACAAATCTTCCAAAAATTCCAATGATGCCTCAGTATACAGCTCGATTTTTCCAAAATTAAAAAATCTCCACGCTGAATATAAAACAGCGAGATGATGTCTGCTCCTTATTTCACGCGGACACTCATTATAATATGCGATATACTTGCTTATATTTTCGCCTTCGCGCCCTACTCTCTGACCTCTTTCCATAGCCGACATCATTTTCTCATACTCGCACGCCTGATAATAACAATCGGTTGCTTCTATAAATAATCCATCTCTACAATAAATGTCCCCTATCATATTTAATACGGCTTTAACTTTTTCCGGCTGTTCCCGCTTCGTATTGCCAATAACCGCCTCTCTGAAAATATTCATAAATTTATATTCGCACTTTTCCTGATTATAAAAAATAAAAATATTTTTACGGCACAGATTATCCAGAATCTTATTTGACGCATGCGTCTGCATAAGTTGTTCAGCCTGTTTTATAGTAAATTCTTTCATAAGGGAAAGAGTTTGTATGAATCGCTCTTCCTCCTCCGTTACACGACCCTTTATCTGCGAACAAAATATCGGTTGAAGATTGTATGTAAGTTTAAGCCTTCCCGACTTCATATATTCCAAAACTATAAGATATAAAGCATTGATCCATCCTTCCGTATACTCATACAAATCCGACGCATCGAAAGAATCTATATGTATGCCGCACATATTATAATACTGAACGATGTCTTCTTCATTCAATAACATCATATCTGGCGTAATGAGATTTATATTCCCGCTCAACACCTCAGGACTGTGTAAATCCCAATAATTTTCCCTGGAAAGTATTATAAAATGCACCTTGCATCTCAAATTACAGGCATATTCATACAACCATTGTGCATACTCAGGACTTCCCGTATTATGAAAATCATCTATAATAATTTTTATTTCATCTGCGGATAAATTTCTCATATCCAAAACCGCGTTCAGTTTGTATTCTATATCTTTTCTTGTAATATTTTTACAATTCAAAAGTATTGTAATTCCTTCTGCAATATTTTGAAAATCTCCTGAGTATGAACAAAAAAAAGATACAGGTTCATAAGCTGATGCGCAAATTCTTATTGTATTTCCATTACTTTCTATCTCCTCTGCCAATGTACTCTTTCCACATCCAGCAGGTCCTCCGATAAAAGTTACGGGATAATCACAAATCTGTTGCAAAATCAACTTTAAATTTTTATTTATATACCTTGCTTTGGGTCTTCTCTTCTTAGGTCTTGCCATATTACCACCCCATTCCAAAACAGTGTAAAATTTAATATAATTTTATTTCTATATTATTTCTCACATAATTTTTCTATTGATGTTATAAATCAGTTTAATAATTACATAGATTATAGTATCATTTTTTTGCTTATTATACACCCGTTTAGAATGTTTTTTTTATAATTTTTATATAATATAATTACAGTATTATTTATCCCTATACAGGAGATGATGTCCTCGGCAATATTGATAAAATTTCTGGAAAAATAATATTATTATTTTATTTACTATTTTTAGGTTAGTTTATATTAGCAATAGTTTCAATCTTATTTTTCTATTTGATTTATCAGCCAAAACGAAAACTGACAATAGCAATTAACTTGTGTTGTTGTCGCAAACGAGTTTTAATTATATAAATTTTGGAGGCACATGTTATGAATAAATCTGAGCTAATAGCTGATATATCGACTAAAACAGGTTTATCAAAAAAGGATACTGAATCCGTGCTCAACGCTTTTATGAAGACCATAGAGGAAACTCTTAAACGCGGTGAAAAAGTACAGCTTGTTGGTTTCGGTACTTTTGAAGCAAAAAAGAAATCTGCCAGACCCGGACGTAATCCAAGACAACCTGAAATCGAAATTTTAATTCCCGAATCTATCGCGCCAGTTTTTAAAGCAGGCAAATATTTAAAAGAATCTTTAAATACATAGCCATATTTGATATACTTCTATTAGTGATATATCCCCTTATTTTAGTTACCATTACTAAGAATCTCTAATATTAAATAAAATAGAAAGGTTATGCCAAACATGAAATGGAGCCACGAACAGAGAAAACAAAAACTAATGGAAGTAATCGACCGTACAGATGAACTGAACGGTAAAGCAAGTGCGCCGATTTTCGGAATTGAGTTTGTAGACTACACCGAAAAAGATGAATTTATAGTAAATTATCATATAAAATCCTGGCAGCGCAATCCTTTTGGCAATCTTCAAGGCGGTATGATATGCTATTATATAGATGCTACTGCAGGCACTCTTTCCTGGGTTGCCGTAGATTGCGATCCGGTAGGAACAGTCGATATAAATGTAAACTTCATACGGGTAGTACCTGAAGACGCTGAATATATAACAGTAAAAGCGAAAGTTATCAGTATAGGTCGACGCGTTGTTGTTGCCACAGCAGAAGTATATGATCCGGATGGATGGCTTATGGCAGTTGCTACAACTAACACAACCCGTCTTCTTCCTCCTGATCCAAACCCTACCATCGTAAAACTATAAAAATTTCGCGTTATAATAAAAATTATCTTGTTATTACGTTAAAACTCAATAACTCAGTACGGCATATCTGAAAATTGCTTTTTATCAGATATGCCTTATATTTTATTGGCGATACCGTTACATTATATTTCTTATTATTTTTTCTATATCTTCCTGCGTTACAATATCATCATCCTTTATAATAAACTTAGGTCCTATTAAATGTTCAAGACTTACAAGTCCTGCATTATGATATTTAGGTCCATCATGTGAGCCACTGTACTCTGCTAATAAAATCGGTCTTACGCCTAATTCAAATAAATCTGTAGCCGTAGTAAGCACGCAGCATTCAGTATCAAACCCCAATACAAATACATACTCCGGAAGTTTGCCGTCATTTACTTCCTTCAAAAGTTCAATCATTTCGGCTGTCATACTGGAAAATGTATTTTTAAGCACAACATGATCAACATATTTTTTTATTTCCGGTCTTAAATCCTGCTCTTCCTCTGTGCACAAACTATACCAATCCATAAATCTGCTGATTATACTGCCTGGTTCATTCCAGTATTTTGTAGCTATTACTGTATCAAACAAATCATGAGAAAGCAGATCCACTATCTTCGCAAAAGATTTTTCTGCGTAATCAGTTTTTACAAATCCGTTTTGCACGTCTACAAGAATTATTATTTTTTTCATAATTACCTCTTAAATATCTTATTATATCTTAAAATTTTTTTAGGCTATACTATTTATGCAATTTATATTATATAATATAAGCTAAACTTTTAGTATAAAATTTATTAAACACTATTTAAAATTTATAAGTTTAATATCGTGGTTTCTGCATAAAATCTTAACAGATATTCCGCGTTTTACATATATTTGCTTTAATTTCATTTTGAAAGGAAACAATATGTCTGATATATTTTATGTATACGGAAATTCCGCATACGCGAACCTTACGAATAAATGTTCATGCAGCTGTGATTTTTGCATACGAAAAAATGGAAATGCCCTCGGCAATGCTGAAAACTTGTGGCATGATACAGATCCAAAACTTGAAGAAATACTTGCCGCTTTAAAAGAATTTCCTCTTCATAATTTTAACGAACTCGTATTCTGCGGATACGGCGAGCCTACCTACGCCCTTGACAATCTTATATCCACAGCAAAATATATAAAAGAAAATTATAATATTAAAATCCGTCTTAATACAAACGGTCTGGGCAATCTTATAAATAATAAAAATATAATTCCGCTAATTGCGCCTTATATAGATACTATATCTATCAGTTTGAATGCCCCTGATCCCGATAAATACAATGCTTTATGCCATCCTGCATTCGATGGCGCTTATAATGAAATTCTAAATTTTGCTTCTTCATGCAAAGATCGTATAGACGAAGTAATACTCAGCGTCGTTGATGTTATTCCAAAAGAAGATATAGATATATGTCGTAAAATTACATCTGATATGGGACTGACATTCCGTGTCAGAGGCAAAGACTGATGATAAAATTTTGATCTTATTATATGCAATTTTTTCGGTTTTATACAATTAAATATAGCAAATAAACACTGATGCTTCTACCCGTATTTTTATGGTATAATAGATTTTGTTTAGCGATTAGCGAGCCGCAGCCGGCTACAGAACTCATCAGAACTTATATCTGTCCCTCAGCGGCTGACGAGCGATAGCGACGACAGAACCGTAGTAGCCAAATGAAATAGATTCTACTTAGTGATTGACGAACCTAAATCGCCGACAGAACTTAGCAGAACTGACACCTGACCCTCGGAAATTGGTATATGTTCAAACATACATACATGTCCATATTAGACAGGTATAATACATTCTGTCTATTGATTTACAAGACGCATTAGAAGCCAACATTCAGCAGACAAACACAATTTATTTGACGCGATTTTATATTGTACACACGTTACCATTGCAAATATTTACCCAATCTAATATAATAATATAAGTTAATAGAATTTAACCTTTAAAGGAGTTTTGAATCATGTTTCGTGTAAAAAGAGAGGATTATAATACAGTACAATTTATCCCCGAATACAACTCTAATCACGCCAAACCAAGTAAAACAAAAAATACTCGAGGCAAGGCGCGTTTTATAGTACTTTTCTTTATATTGCTTATTATAATCGCTGCCGCAGCATATGGAGTATTATACTTTACATATTTAAATCCCCAGAGCCAGTATGCCAGGGCTTTTGCTGCAGGAGATTATGAAACCTGTACCGCACTGAGCAAAGAAAATAATTTCGATTCCGGTTTTGTTTCAGATATAGAAACAATCGTAACCGATGCCGGCAATAAAATCCTAACCGAATACAAATCCGGAAATATAAGCAGCAATGAAGCTATAGCATCGCTTCAGCAATACGACGCTGCTTCAAACGGCGCGTTTGCCGCCGCTCTCGGCCAAAATACAACTATAATCGAATCCATAGAAAACGTATACGCTGTCTTAGAATCTGCAAAATCATCCGCGCAAGTTAAAAATTATCCTGAAGCTGTAGATTATATAATCCAATCGGAAAACCTTGCAGCCCAATGCGAAATAGATCTATCCGCTCATATTTCAAACCTGATAAACGAAAATATATATGGTTTTAAATCATATTATTTTAGACAATTTGCAACTCAGATAAGATCGCGTAATTACGAAGCAATCAGAAATTCGGCTAATTTCATTTTAAAATACACAGCTGATAATGATTTTACAACTTATCTGGTTACTATCCAAAGCGTTGAAAATCGAGAAAAATCAGCTACTTCCGCTTCTAACGAAGCGCGCCAAATTGCTGTTCAAGCAGACAGAGATGCAAGAGCAAAAGAACAGGGAGTATAAAATCAGGTATTATTATTCAGCCAATTATATTAATACAATACTCTTGTCTATTCTCGAATAAACTCAGTAAGTATGTTTTATTATAATTATATATTGAATTATATAACCGGCAGAATTTACTGCCGGTTTTTTATATTCAGTAAATATCGCTTACAATATCAATAAACTTTACCTAAAAAATCTGCGAATCCAGCTTCATTATATTGTTTTTATGGTTAATTAATCGCAAATCCGACGCTGAAGTAAATATAAATTCATACGCAATATATCTTTTCATTAAATATAAAAATCTGCGTTATATATTTATATTACGTTTTTCAAACTTTTCTTTTGCATATTCATATGATTCCTTTATATACGGTTTTACTTTCTCAAAACTGGACTTTTCCGGATTTAAAATACAAATCCAGCCCATCCATGCATATACAGGATGAGGCAGCAACGTGTTTGTCTTTGTAAAATCATAATCCATACTTACCGCCTCGCCTGCAGCGGGACGCTTTGGTTTTTTACCGAATAACCTTTCAAACGTGCTATTTCTAACACCCAGATTGACACGATAAATATTTTCTCTGTTTAACAGAGAACTTTTATCGTTACCGCCATCTCTTTCCTTTACAGTCAGCACATAAACTCCTCGTTTCAGCAAATTTCCCGGATTATAATAAATACCCTTTTCTCCCCAGCTTTCTGCCAAAACGGTATCTTCTAAATTATTTAAACAATATTGCAATATTTCTTCCGGCGTCATATTCTTTATCCTTTTCTGCATATTTTTTATTTATTATATCATATCTTCAAAATTTGTACAGTATTTTCCGAATAAATGTTCTTTTTATTTTCTTAATTTTATTTATATCCCCACCGCCTTACCCTTCACAAGTCCAATATTCCGATCATTCTTTTTCCGAAAGCGTTACCACTGCTCCCGCCGGAGGCTCCGCCTGACTGCTGCTTCTCCTGAACACAGGCTTCACAACCATCTTATACTCATATTCATCTATGACCATATCCTGATCGCTTTTTTCTCCTGCCAGCGCTTTATCAACTGCAAACCTCAGTTCCCTGCTCCTGTTTATATTAAAAATACTTCTGTTTAAAACAGATTCGTTTATATTCAAAATCTTCGCAGCAGCCGTATTATAAGACAATACATCTGTTTTTTCATTTATTACTATTAATCCATCCTTAATACTATTTGCTGCCAAATCAAGCTCATACTGCCTTATTTCAAGCTGCTCCGTCTGTTTTTTTATCATATCCCGCTGCTTTTTTATCTTATTAACAAAGGGCGCCAGTTCGTCATACATTTCATTTACGTCCGACGTTTCAAAATCAAGACCTCTTAAAGGCGCAACTATTCTTTGAGATATACGCCGCGCCATAAACATCGAAAAAATGACTGCCAGTATAAATATCATAAAAACAGGCTGAAGCACCGCTATTAATAAAGACAGAACCGTACTTCTCGTCATGCTTAAACGAAGCACGGTTCCATCATTTAACTTAACAGCATAATAAACCGTTTCCTCTGCAAGGGTCGCAGAGTACCTGACACTTTTTCCCACTCCTTTTTTTAACGCCGCCTCGATTTCCTCTCTGTCCGCATGATTTTCTATTATCTCCGTATTAACTACATTATCAAAAATCACCCTGCCGTCTTCCGCTATCCAGCTTATCCTGTTATCAGCCGTACTTCCGTACTTCACATGCTCCAAATAATCCCTCCCGAATGTTTCAATACCAGCTGCTATGTATTTCGTTTCATACTCGAGCTGTTTTTGATTCTGAATGGAAAAATAATCGTAAAGCACTCCTGTAACAAGCACCAGACTTAAGATCAGCACCGCCATAGATACTCCGAATATGCCTGCAAATATTTTTTTATTCATTCCATATCACCTCTGATCCTGCTGCTCTTTTTCTGCGATGCGACGCTCCGCCTTTACGCAAAATCTTCTTTCTTCATATAATTAATGAAATCTACTTTTAAGACGACTTTTAATTTACAAAATTATTCGCTTTATATTTTAAATATTAATCGTTCTGTACATTCTTTCTTTTAAAGGCTTTTCGTTATGCCTGCCTGTAATAGAATAAATTACCCATTCAGCAATATTAACAGCATGGTCGCCTATCCTTTCCAGATATTTTGATATCATAAATACATCGAAACATGTTTCAGCGTTTCCTTTCTTTGAAGCGATCTCCTCGATAAGTTCACTTCTTATTTTTTCAAATAAAGCGTCTACTTTTCTGTCATATTCAATAACTGCCATAGCAAGCTCTAAATCCTGTTTTACAAATGATTCTATGCTGTCCGTAACCATATCGGAAACATCTCCGGACATATCTTTTAAATATATCCCGCCTGTAATATCATAATCATTAATAAACTTTGTTATCTCCGCTATATCCTCAGCCTGATCCCCTATGCGTTCCATATCGGCTATCATTCTCATGGCTGACGATATAACCCGCAAATCTCCCGCAACGGGCTGCTGCTGCAAAAGCAGCTTCATGCACATATTCTCTATGCTGCGTTCCTTCTCGTCTATTTCTTCTTCAATGCTCACCGCCAATTCCGCCATTTCGCCGTCATGATCGAAAAGAGCCTTCATAGCTGCGCTTATAGCATCTTCGCAAAGAGCGCCCATCCTTATCAGTTCGACATTCAGAAGTTCAAGCTGCTCGTTAAACCGAATCCGCATCATCCAAACCTCCCCGTAATATAATCTTCCGTGCGTCTGTCCTCAGGATTTGAAAATAATCTGTCGGTTTTATTATATTCAACCACTTCGCCCAACAGAAAAAACGCCGTTCTGTCGGATATTCTCGTCGCCTGCTGCATGTTATGGGTTACCATAACTATTGTATACTTGTTTTTTAATTCTATAGCAAGATCTTCTATTTTGGATGTAGATATCGGATCTAATGCGCTGGTAGGTTCGTCCATCAGAAGAATCTCCGGCTCAATGGCTAAAGCTCTCGCTATACAAAGCCGCTGCTGCTGGCCTCCGGACATTCCAAGCGCATTGCCGTCTAACCTATCCTTGGTTTCTTCCCATATGGCTGCGCTCTTCAGCGATTTTTCCACTATCTCATCGAGTCTGGCTCTGCCTTTTATTCCGTGAGTCCGAGGACCGTAAGCTACATTATCGTAAATGCTCATAGGAAACGGATTCGGTTTCTGAAAAACCATGCCCACCCGCTTTCTCAACAGATTTACATCCATATCTCCGTAAATATCCTCCCCGTCGAGCTTTATACTGCCCGTGATCCTGCAGCCCGCAACGAGATCGTTCATGCGATTCAAAGACTTCAAAAGGGTAGACTTCCCGCAGCCCGAGGGACCTATAAACGCCGTGATCTCCCTGTCCGGTATATTAATATTAATATTTTTCAGCGCATGAAAATCACCGTAATACAGATCCATATTCTTTATTTCTATTTTATCCATATCAGATTTCCTTATTTTCTGCCGATTTTTCTCGCCAATATTTCCGACAGCAGATTTATGAGTACTACCATTAATAACAAAATTACTGCCGCAGCGTAAGCCTGATCTATATAAAGTCCTTCAGAAAGCAATACGTACATATGCACCGCAAGGGTTCTCGATGAAGAAAACAGAGATGTCGCTGCCTTTGCCGCAGTTCCCGCCACGAATAAAAGCGCCGCTGTTTCGCCCGCCGCTCGGCCTATGCCAAGTATAACGCCCGATATTATTCCAGGAACGGCTGCCGGAAGGACTATTTTAAATATTGTCCTTAACCTGCCTGCCCCAAGCCCGTAGCTTCCTTCCCTATATGAATCGGGAACAGACATGAGAGCCTCCTCCGCGGTACGCATTATCAGAGGCAGAATCATTATAGCCAGAGTAAGAGCTCCGCCGAGCAAAGACAGCCCGAATCCCAGAGCGATAACGAACAGCAGATAGCCGAAAAGTCCGTAAACTATGGACGGAATACCCGCCAGGGTTTCTGCCGTTATCCTTATCACCGATACGAATTTATTGCCGCGCTCTGCATATTCCACGAGATAAATCGCCGCGCCTATGCCTGCCGGAACAGCAAAAAGCAGAGATAAAAACGTCATAAGCAAAGTATTAATGATAGCCGGCGTCATGCTTACGTTTTCCGTTGTGTATTTCCATGCAAAGAGTTTTGGAGAAAGATTCGGCGCCCCTTTTATTAATATATAACCGACTATAAAAATTGTGACTGCCGCTGTTATTAATGTTGATAGTATTAATAAAATATGCAGGATAAACGATCCCGGACTGTTTCGGTATTCCTTTGTCCTGCGCCTGACGCTCCTTTTTAATTCCGTGGTTCTTTTCATCATCTAACCTCTGCCCTTAAGAGCTGAAACGCAAAGATTTATTATTAATATAAATACGAACAGCACGACCGCCGTGGCTATGAGGGCTTCCCTGTGAAGCCCGGAAGCGTAGCCCATCTCCATTACTATATTCGCCGTCAGAGTCCTGACTCCGCTCAAAAGACCGTCCGGTATCTTCGGCTGATTTCCGGCGATCATTATAAGCGCCATGGTTTCGCCTATCGCTCTGCCTATACCGAGTACAACGCCTGCGAGGATTCCCGATCTTGCAGCGGGTATCACTACAAAAAACACGCTTTTTTCCCTCGTCGCGCCCAAAGCGAGAGAACCTTCGTAATAGCTTTCCGGCACAGCTCTTACCGCCGATTCCGACACGCTGATAACTGTAGGCAGTATCATGATTCCTAATACGATAGACGCCGTAAGCAGTCCCTTACCGCTCGTGCCAAATGTTTCCTGGATGATAGGCACTATTACCACCAGTCCGAAAAAGCCGTAAACTATGGACGGTATCCCCGCCATCAGATTCACCAGCGGCTTTATAACCCTGTATAAAGCCTTCGGGCAGAACTTTGCCAGATAAACGGCGCACAAGACGCCTACTGGAACGCCGAGCACAACGGCTCCAGCCGTAACGTATATACTGCCGACTATCATAGGAAGTATGCCGAAAAGTCCGTTTCTCGGTTTCCAGACAGTTCCCGACAAAAACTCGACAGCGCCTATTTTACTAATACCAGCAAAACCGTTTTTAAAAAGAAACACACATATCAACGCCACCGCGAAAACCGATATGCACGCAGCCGCAAAAAATACAGCCTGCATTGCAGCCTCAATAAATTTTTTCATAATCAATCGTCACTCAGCCCGCTAAAAATAACTCAAAATATAATTATCAATATTACTACTGATCTTTGCACCGCCTGCCGGCAGCATTCTATTAAAATGTGAAATATTAATATTAATGTTCTTTTCTCCTGCCTTTCAGCTCTCAGCCCAAAATATCATCCCACTTGGTAATATCCCCCGTATAAATAGATTTTATTACATCTCCGCTAAAATTATCCGCCGGATTTTTATGGTTGACTATAACAACGATACCATCCCTTGCGATAACCTGCGCCGTCACTCCCTGGACCGCCTCGCTGTCTGTAAGTTCTCGTGAAGAAAGTCCTATGTCGCATATGCCTGTTACGGCGGACATTATCCCAGTGGTGGAATCGCTCTGCTCTACATTTATCTCAACATCCGAATTAAAATCCATATAAGCCTCTGCCAAAGCCTCCACCACCGGCGCCACCGACGACGAACCCGCCGCTACTATCTTCCCTTTGAGCCTTAACGGAGAATAGTTTTCCGTTTCGCCTGCGGAAACATATCCCTTTCCCTCGATTACAGACTGACCCTGAGTGCTGAATATGAATTTTATAAAATCTGCAGCAATATCGCTCGTCTTGTCTTTTGTCACGATATTAAACGGACGCGCCAGCGGATACTCGCCATTTCTTACGTTTTCGGCAGAAGCGGAAACTCCGTTCACATTTACAGCTTTAACCATATCGTTGAAAGACCCCATTGAAATATATCCGATAGCAGCCGGATTTCCCGCAACCGTAGCCATCATAACGGACGTGCTGTTCGTAACCTCGGAATCTATGGTGGTATTATCTACACTCATGCCGTTGGCATCCTTCTCCGAAATTCCAAGAAGTTGTGTAAACGCATCCCGAGTTCCTGAACCGTCCTCCCGCGACAAAACGGTTATCTGCCTGCCCGCAAGCGCGGTATCGCCGGTATCGGATTCGCCCTGATCATCGCCGCAGCCTGCCGCTGAGATCAATAACAAAATCAAAAAAAACGTACCGCATAATATTTTTTTATTTTTTAACATTATCATTCTCCCAAAGAAAATTTCTGAAATATTATCAACATTAAAAAATCAGCCGTAATATTTTTACTATAAACTTTAATTTTTAAACAAGATCGCTGTTCTTAGTCTTTTAGACTTTAACCTACGCAGCGCAGATCGCGTAAACATTTCTCTTTTATTTATATTTTACGCCGACATTATAAATGTATTTACTTAAAGCTAAATTACTGCAATATTTATAATACTATTTCTTGATAAAAAGCTTTTTATAGTGCTATACTACACATTCGCGCCTATGGCGCGTCAAGAAAAGTATTGATAACATCCTTGGCAGCTTTGCCGCCGGACCGCATTTTGCAGTCCCATAAAACGATTTGATCGTTTTATGAAGGATTAGTATAAAGTAATAAAATTGAAATAATTTTTTAATATATATTTTTGCGATTTTGGGGTATAATATTCATGAAAAACTGATTCTGTTTCGTAAACGCCTTATTACGGGGGTGTACAGGTTTCGACGGGGGTGTTGAAGCCGGAGAAGC
>JAAVYD010000093.1 GCA_022790955.1 Bacillota bacterium | reverse complement strand
TGGCTTAGGACTTCTTTTAGTACGACAGATTATTGAAGCGCACCACGGAACAATAGAAATAGAAAGCAGACTACAGCAAGGGTATAAAACTAATATATACTTCTCAGGCAACCCCAAACCATAAGCAAATCACAAAACTGCATCATACAGAGCCTTTCTAACCTTTGATTGCCCACTAACTGTTGTTTTATTTTTAATACTAAAACTCTTACTGTTAATAAAATTATATATAAACGTAATTATGGTGTAAATGTACGAGAAATCATAGTTGAAAAAGGTAAAGCAAAAGAAAAATCAGCTTGGTATTTCGGATCACCTAAAACTCAAAAATCAAATAGAACAATAAAAATCAGAGATACTCTTATTTTATATAAAAAAAATATAAAAGCTTGCAAGCGGAAAATGAATTACTTTATGAAAAATATTATAATACATATTATAAAAAACCTGAAATCGATGAAAAAGGAAAACAAATATACAGAATAGTAGGAATAAAAAAAGGAATACCTTGTGGCCTTGAAAAAGCCAATCTGATAATACGTCGTGAAAATGCTGTAGATGTTGTCAAAGATGTGGCTAAAATAATCATAGAATTATAATTTTGTCCACCGTTAAAATTTTGGTGGACAAAATTATAAAAAATATTGTATATAAATCCTTAAATACGTTGATTTTGCTTAGTTATCAACGCCACACACTCCGTATGCCTTGTAAAAGGAAAATTATCAAATGCCTTTATCGTTCCTATCATATATCCGTTTTCCTCCATAAATTTAAGATTATCCATCAGAGTTTTAGGATTGCAGGAAATATAAAGTATCTGATCCACGCCGTAACGCAGCAGTTTAGGCAGAACCTTGTGATTCATACCTGCTCTCGGAGGATCAACAACTATAACATCAGGTTTATCCTCAATATTATCCAGGACTTCAAGTACATCGCCTGCTATAAACTCGCAGTTTTCAAGACCGTTCAGCTTCGCGTTTTCCCTTGCAGCCTGAACTGCGTCCTCCA
Source organism: Bacillota bacterium (assembly GCA_022790955.1). Classification (GTDB taxonomy): domain Bacteria; phylum Bacillota; class Clostridia; order Peptostreptococcales; family Anaerovoracaceae; genus JAAVYD01. The sequence goes on along the minus strand of JAAVYD010000093.1, from coordinate 7,718 downwards.
CTATCTCAACACCAACGGTCTTTTTAGCGCGTATTGCCAGATACTGAGCAATCGTACCTGTACCGCAATACAAATCAAAAACAGTTTTTCCCTCCACATCGTCTATCATGTCGATAGCCTCAGTATAAAGCCGTTCTACAGCAGCCACATTCGTTTGAAAAAAGGAAAAAGCGCTAACCTGAAAATCAAGTCCAAGGATCTTCTCGTTATAATAATCCCTGCCATGAATAATTTTTAGCTTTTCGCAGGTCACTTTATCAGCGATATTATCATTATATGTATGTAGTATGCCTACTACTTCGTTATCCAGTTCGAGGGATAATATTAATGCTTTAAATCCTTCGTCGTCAAATTCAAATTGAGTCGATGTTACGATATTTATTAACAGTTCATGCGTCCTCTCGCCTTTTCTTATTATTAGATTTCTGAGAAGACCTTTATGAGTCTTTTTATGATAATGCTTATAGCCTTTATCTTTGCAGAAATTCAAAACGGCAGACAGTATCATATTAAAATCGTTGTCTACAAGCTGACAGTTATCGACAGTTATAATAGACATATAATGACCGCTCTTATGCATTCCCAGAGTCATCTCGCCGTCTTTTTCCAGATTTCCGAAAGTATATTCCATTTTATTTCTATAACTGTAAATTAATGGACTGCCTTCTATCCCTGCAAACCTGCCGCTCTTTATCCCTTTTTCTTCAATCAGCTTTTTTACGCTCTCGCCTTTCAGATCCACCTGCTCGCTGTATTCTATGCCCTGATAGATACAGCCACCGCATACATCTTTCACACTGCAAATTTCCATACTAACCTCCTAAATCCACACAAAAACAAATTCGGGCATGACGCAGACAAAAGGGACTTTGCCCCTCTGCCGGTCTAAGCCCGATTATAATTTACCATTCCATAGTTTCCAGATCATTGAGATCAAACGGCGTACGCTGATATACAAAATTCAGCCAGTTTGCATAAAACAGATTTCCATGTCCTTTCCAGCTCATATTAATGCCTTTAGACGGATCGTCGTCTATAAAATAATTAAACGGCACTCCTACGCCGAGCCCTTTTTCCACATCTCGGTCGTACTCCTTTTTCAGCGTTTCGCGATCATATTCAACATGACCCTGCAAAAATATCCATCTCTCATTCTTCGTACAGACAAGATGCGCTCCTGCCTGCTCGGAATCAGCCAGGATCAGAAGTTCATCAACCGCTTCTATATCTGACTTTTTTACCTGAGAATGTCTTGAATGAGGCACATAAAACACATCGTCGAATCCCCTTGTCAGATCCGTACAGATCTTTACATTATGAGGAAAAACGCCGAACAGTTTCTCTTCAAGCATATATTTATCTATACCGTAATGATGATAGAGCCCAGCCTGAGCGCCCCAGCAAATATGAAGCGTACTGAAAACATTCTTTTTCGTATAATCCATTATACTCTCTAATTCTTCCCAATAGTCCACCTGTTCGTAAGAAAGTTTCTCAACAGGCGCTCCCGTTATGATCATGCCGTCGAATTTTTTTCTTTTTATTTCATCGTATGTATGATAAAAAGTTTCGAGATGTTGAATGTCCGACTTTTTTTGCTCATGAGTATCCATCATAAGAAGAGAAAGCTCAACCTGCAGAGGCGTATTCGCAAGCATTCTAATAAGCTGAGTTTCCGTTACTTCAAGAGTCGGCATCAGATTTACTATCGCGATACTAAGCGGTCTGATATCCTGCACAGACGCCCTCTGGTCCGTCATCACAAATACATTTTCGTTTTTTAATACATCGTAGGCCGGCAAGCCCTTTGGTACTAATATAGGCATAAATTTTTCTGCTCCTTATTATTTAAATTTATAAAATTTTCGTTATTAATTTATATTGCAGATTTTAATCAGGCTGCATTTTATATTAATGTTAATATTTGCTGCATTTAATCATTAATATACGAACAATTTTGCAGCAAGCCATGCTTGCTGTTTTTCATATATACGCAGACTGCGCCGACCGCAGCCCTTATCATCAAATTATTAATTTTTATTTTAATGATATATAAATCCTGCTGCGTAAAATTTACAGCAGCGTTTCGTAATCGTCATATTTAGAATAAAATTCTTTTTTATATTCTAAAAATCTGTCAGCTTCTATCGCTTCGCGGATATTCTTCATAGTATTTACGAGAAAATGCAGATTGTGCTCGGAAAGCAGCATAGACGACAAAATCTCGTTGGCTTTAAAAAGATGCCGCAAATAAGCTCTGGAATAATTTCGGCAGGTGTAGCAGTCGCATTCAGGATCCAACGAACCGAAATCCCTTTCGTACCCGGCGTTTTTTATAGATATCCTGCCCTGAGATGTCATAGCTGCGCCGTTTCTCGCAAGCCTGGTCGGAAGCACGCAGTCGAACATATCTATACCGCGCTCCACACCTTCAAAAAGATGATCGGGCGTGCCCACGCCCATCACGTAACGCGGTTTGTTTTTCGGCAGATAATCAGCCGCATAATCGAGAACTTCATACATAATCTCTCTCGGCTCTCCCACGCTCAATCCCCCGATGGCGTATCCCGGCAGGTCGAGCTCAACTATCTCGCAAGCGCTCTGATACCGGAGGTCTTTATACATACCGCCCTGCATTATCCCGAATAAAGATTGCCTTTCCGTATTTTTATGAGCGTCTTTGCATCTTTTCAGCCACCTTGTAGTGCGCTGCAGAGAATTTTTCACATATGAATAATCCGCAGGATACGGAGCGCATTCATCGAAAGCCATTATAATATCAGACCCAAGGGAATTTTGAATTTCTATGGATTTTTCAGGCGTAAGCATATGAGAAGAACCGTCTATATGTGATCTGAATTTTACGCCTTCTTCCGATATCTTTCGCATAGCTCCAAGACTGAAAACCTGAAACCCTCCGCTGTCTGTAAGAATAGGCTTATTCCAGTTCATAAATCTGTGAAGCCCGCCCGCTTCTTCCACTATCTTATGCCCCGGCCTTAAGTATAAATGATAAGTATTTGACAAAATTATCTCTGCTCCAAGCTCCTCTACTTCCTCCGGACGCATGGCTTTCACCGTCGCCGCCGTGCCCACAGGCATAAATACCGGCGTTTCTATCGTACCGTGGGGCGTGTGAAGCCGCCCTCTTCTTGCCCTCGTACGAGGGTCTTCTTTTATTAACTCATAAGTCACAGCGTCCATTAATATTCTCCTGTTTTAAAATATTTATTTTAATAATAACTTTAAATCTCTGTTTTGATCTCAGCCAGTTTTTTCTATTTCATGTTTTAATTTTTCAAACAATTCAATATATCTGATCAATATATCTGAATTTTATCTTTTCTATTACGGATAACGATTCTTCTTCGCTGATAAGTATTGAGCAAAACATTTCTCGTTTTTAAAACCTCTGCCCATATATCTTCATCATCAATCATGCCTGCGATGTAAGCTGATTTTATTATCATTTTCGGCGATCCTGTTTTTCTGTTTACAATACCATACTCCTCTGAGATTTCTTTCATCGCTTTCTATGACTTTTCAAAACATATCCTAAATAATGCGGCGCTGCCCGTCTGCTCGACTACACTGTACGGAACTTTTATTTGAAAAATAGTTTTAAAATTCTCTAAAACTTTACAAAATTATCGTATTTTCTCATATATGACAACACCGTCTTTCTATATCTCTTTCAAAAGATCCTGCAAAACATACCCGTCGAACATTAAAAGAGTATCAGCTTCTTCATCTATATTAATAAGAAATCCCGTCGTATCTCATCCGCTCACAGCGATATCCATATCGCTTCGCGATCTCGACCCGAAAAGCACGACTTTTTTGACCCCGTATTTTTCGGCGGTACTAATAATATCTTTTTCAGGAAGATCATACATATTCCTCATTAATAACCTGCAAAGCATACCGAAGTCTGACGATATTTTTCTATAAAATAAACATAGCGTCGCCGTAAGAAAAAAATCTGTATTTTTCCTTTACCGCTTCGCTGTATATTTCAAGCATTTTTTCGCGATCGTACAGCGCCGATATCAGCATAAGCAGCGTTGATTTGGGCAGATGAAAGTTCGTTATAAGACAATCTACTATTTTAAACTTATATCCAGGATATATAAAAATATCCGTGCTGCCCTGCCCCGGCGCCAAAAATCCACTATCATCCGCAGCACTTTCCATAGTCCTCGTGGAAGTAGTTCCCACAGATATTATACGTCCGCCGGACGCCTTTGTATCGTTTATAATTTCGGCATTTTCTCTGGAAATCTCATATTCTTCAAAATGCATATGATGATCTTCCACCACATCGCATTTCACAGGTCTGAAAGTTCCTATGCCCACATGAAGCGTTACATAGGCGAGCTTTACGCCCTTTTCCGAAGCTTTTTTCAAAAGCTCCTTTGTAAAATGAAGTCCCGCTGTAGGAGCTGCCACAGAACCTTCTTCCCGGCAGTATACAGTCTGATACATCCGCCTGTCCAAATCTTCGGATGGTCTGTCTATATAAGGCGGAAGCGGTACATGACCGTTTTCTTCAAGCCTTTCATGAAAATCGCCGTCATATATGAATTTTAATATGCGGGTTCCGTCCTCCGAAAATTCTTCAACATCTGCAGCAAACCGTTTCCCCGGCTCATCTGAAAATATAATACACGCTCCGGGCTTGAGTTTCCTGCCCGGTTTTACCATAGCTTCCCACAGATCGTCAGCCTTTCGCTTTATAAGAAGCACTTCCACTTTTGCTCCCGTATCCTTTTTCACTCCGAAAATCCTTGCAGGCAAAACCTTTGAATCATTCATCACCAGACAGTCGCCCGGTTTCAAATAATCTATAATATCATAAAATCTTTTATGATAAACACTTTTCAGCTCTCTGTCCACCACCAAAAGCCTGGCGTCGTCCCGCTTCTGGGATGGATATTGAGCAATCAAATCCTCTGGAAGCTCGTAATCAAAATCTGAAATTAACAATTTATATAAACCTCTTATCTGACTTCTATACCAGTATAATAATATTTTAAAATATCAATATATGAATAACCTCTGCTGCCCATCTGCTGCGCGCCCTGCTGCGCCATTCCTACGCCGTGTCCATAGCCTTTGCCTGAAATAATAAGAACATCGCTGCTGCTGTTTAAATATACCGTGCATACGCCGTTTGACGGAGGATTCGGCGGAATCGGATCGACTGCCGGAGGATCAACCGCAGGAGGTTCATTCGACGGAACGGTCGCTGTAATCGTCTGCCCTCCGCTTGCCATAATACTCATGCCTGAAAGATCTATCTGAGAAGTTCCGGAAGCCGAAACCGCATACATGGAATTTCCCAAAACTTCAGAAGCGACGTTTCCCGATGCATAATAATTGCGGGCGCTTTCCTCTTGAGCCGATAATATAGATGCTGTATCAGGTACTTCTGACGCCCGCTGATCTCCGCTAAAACCGTAAGTTATACTGCCGCCCCTCGTATCTATGGTAAATCTTCTGGATTTTAGTGTAGCAGCCGAACCGAAAACTGAACGTATAGGATCCTTCGTCACTGTTATCGAAGATTTCGCACCGTTTATAGTGAGAGATGCAACATAACCGGAAGCGTTCACACCGTCTATCGTAACGCTTTTCACATCGCCAATCTTACCGGACAGCACTCTGTTCAGCTCTTTCTTGCTCAGCTCCACAGTCCATTCAAGATTTGGAGAAAATTCATCGGGTTTTGCTCTCAGGTATCCCAGAGCCTCGCTCCAAACATCTTCACTGTTTTCCGTATGCCCTCCGCTGTTCGCGTAATAAAATCCAGCCACAGGCTGACCATTATAATACATCATCTGACCCCGAGTTTCATCAACCGCCTGATTCGTCCTGTCGTACTCGCCGCTTACTCCGGCGTAAACCTGACAATGAGTAGTCGTACAGACATTAAAACCCTGGGATTCATGATTAGCCTCATGAGCTGCCGCAAAACTCCTCGCCGTTACAGCCTGAGCTTTTAATGCTTCCAGATCGCTGTTATGTCCCATCTCCGAGTTAAGCACACCTTTAACATAATCTTCCATGCTTATGTAATTCAATATGTTCATCTGACCCTGAGAATTTAAGTAAGGCATTATACCGCCCCTATACGCCTTGCCTTTATACTCCACAGGTTCTCCCGAAGTAAAATACCCTTCGGAAGCTATGCATTCTGTGCCGTCGCCGGTCAAAACAGCAAGCACATTTCCATCAGGATCGAGAACATTAATAGCTCCTGAATCCCGCTTAAGCGTAACAGACGTTACACCGTCCAGCGCACTTCCTGATTTGCTCAGAGAATCGCCGTAGGAACTCCCAATGAACAGCCCAGAAGCGGAAGATACGGTTGCTGAACTCGGAGCAGACGATCCGTAAGAAATGCCTACCTTCACAAAATCAGGCGACTGCGCAAAAGAAACCGCGGCAAATGACGGCAAAGCTGCCGATATAACCGTAAATAATATGATTAACTTTAATAATTTCCCTCTCATTTTTCTGTGATCCTTTCTACCCCAAGATGAGAATACGCCAGATCGGAAGCCGTTCTGCCTTTTTGTGTCCGGTTAAGGAGCCCTTTTTGTATAAGATACGGCTCGTACACGTCTTCTATGGTGATGCGCTCCTCACCCAGAGCCGCTGCGATAGTATCTATACCCACCGGACCGCCGTGAAAACGGTCTATTATAAGCATAAGAATCTCTCTGTCCAACCCTTCAAGCCCTAACTTATCTATTTTTAAAGCAGCAAACGCTTCGTTCGCTATCTGCATATCTATAAAACCGTCGCTCTTTACCTGAGAAAAATCCCGAACCCGCTTTAGCACGCGATTTGCCACCCTCGGAGTTCCTCTTGAACGCAGCGCCATGGCTCGGATCGCCTCCTCCTCGTACTCAAGTCCGAAAATATCGGCGGAGCGGCTTATAATCTTAATCAGGTCTTCAGTGGAATACATTTCAAATTTACTTATAACACCAAACCTGTCCCTTAGCGGAGCGGACAAACTGCCCGCCCTCGTGGTCGCGCCTATAAGCGTAAAACGCGGTATATCGAGTCTCAGAGATCTGGCGGAAGGACCTTTGCCTATTATAATATCTATGGCATAATCTTCCATAGCTGAATAAAGAACTTCCTCCACCGAACGGTTCAGCCTGTGAATCTCGTCTATAAAAAGCACGTCGTTTTCATCGAGATTAGTCAAAATCGCCGCAAGGTCTCCCGCCCGATCTATCGCCGGTCCGGAAGTAATTCTGAGATTAACGTCCATTTCATTAGCTATAATGCCCGCCAGCGTAGTTTTTCCCAACCCTGGCGGTCCGTAAAAAAGCACGTGATCCAGCGGCTCATTCCTCTGCTTGGCGGCTTCTATAAATATTTCAAGATTTTCCTTAACAGTGCTCTGACCTATATAATCGCTCAGACGTTTAGGTCTAAGACTGAGCTCTATTTCCGCATCTTCCTCGAAATAACCCGCATTTGTAATTCTTTCAGAATCCATATGATACAGCCTTTCTTTTATATGAATAACGCGGATCCGGGCGTTGACTATCCATCCCGACCGCAATTATTTTATTTCATTATATTAATAGTTCATCGAACCAAGCATTAAACGTCTGTAGTGCTTAATATTATTGATATTAACCCGTTGTGCTATTAAATTGGCTTGTTTTAGCAGTATTATAATCAATAAATAGTAT
>JAAVYD010000092.1 GCA_022790955.1 Bacillota bacterium | reverse complement strand
AGACTTTCTTGTTATTCCGTCATATCGTTTTATAAATTTAAAACGATATTTCCTGCATAATAAAAAATCCCTGCATCACATAATTACGATGCAGGGACGATAATTAACCGCGGTACCACCCTGATAACGCCTGCAAAATTCTTTATTTTACAACAGGAATATCGCCTGCTAAAGCCATATCGTATATCAGCAATGTACGACTATGCTGAATTTAAAACGATTTTCGGCTTTAAACGTCTCTCAATTCTGTTTAACGCATCAGATTACGGGAAAGCTTAATTATATTAATATATGTTCAGCCGACCAGCTCGTAAGTGATCTTCACACCGTGTCCGCCTGCTGCTTCTCACCTTGCGCAGCTTCTCTGTAAGACTTCCATGGAGCTACTCTCTTCGTCATAGCTTTTATCCTCTTAAATTTTAATGAATTTATTATAGCTCACTTATTTTAAAAGTCAACAGCTAATTTTAAAAAATATGTTTTTTCGTAATGTAAATTTATTAAGCGGGATATTATTTTTATTACCGCGCATATTCTTATTGTTAAATCAATATAATTTAAACATTTAACATGCTATAATATAATTAAGAATTATCCTTTCAGCGATCAGTCACACTCCTTTTGAAAAGAAATTACACTTACATGATTACATATACTACATTATTCAAGTATACTCTGATTATAATCTGTATCGTTGCCGATTGCGCTAATATTGGACGCGAAAACAGCAGACCGCCTTGCTGATGTTTTTATCAACTAAAGCGGTCATTTAAACACTTTAATAGTTTATCTCATCTTGATATTCAGTATATATCTTAATCGTATTGCATATTATGTTATATCTGGTATTAATATCCGCAGATTTCTTACTACTGCCCTTTTTTCTTCCTGCCGCTCACAATAGAATAATATGCATTAGATGTTATTTTATAAATTATCATGTAAAACAGCGTGAATATAAAGAATCCTGTTACAGTGGTAAGGATCTGCAGTTTTAAATTGAACAGGTTAAACAGCATTAATATTCTGTGGATCATAGGAAACGCAAAGGTAAGATGCAGCCCTGCAGTAACAAGAGGCAGGAAGAATACCGTTAATACCTGAGAATTTATACTCTTTCGTATCTCCTTTTCAGTCATACCGACTTTCTGCATAATCTCAAATCTTGACTGATCCTCATAACCTTCCGAAATCTGCTTATAATAAATTATCAGCACTGTCGCAAACATAAATACTATACTCAGCATTATTCCTAAAAACAACACGCTTCCATACACAGCGTAAAAACCTTCGCGATCGTCTTCCATGCATTTACTCGAAAAATAATGTATACCGTTCTGTTTTTCTTCGGAAATTTTCTTTAACTGAGCTTTTATATCGTTATTTAAGCCGACCTGATCCTGAGAATCAGTATCAAAATAATATTTCCAGTTGAAGCTCAGCGCCAGTTTTCCTTCTTTCCTCAAATCCTCAATATTCACCTTTAACGAATCATCTATAGCATTCCAATCCTGTATCACCAGATAAATTGACGGCAGCGAAAACATAGCGGCGCTTCCTCCGATATTAAGCTCATCAAGCTGTTTTTTTATATAAAATACATTATCGCCCATAGCAAAGCTGTCCTCTGCAAAACCTTTTTCCGATGCATGAAGCAGCACCTGATCAGATTCGAGCTCCTCGTCTGCGCCCATTATCCTATTATAATCGTCGAGAGTTATAAAATACACAATATATAAATTGTCATAATTGCCGCTGTCATAAATTTCCGAAGCCTCTCTGCCTACCGACAGCCTGCCGTTTTTCTCTATGCCTTCCGTAAAAGCCGAATAATATTCCAACCCGTTATACTTTCTGCTGCCGTTTTTTTCAACTATGGAATCCACATTATTCTTTAAATTTCCGGCATTTTTATTATTCGTCATATCCTCGAAACTCTCAAAATTTACTTCTGACGCTATATCTCTCGGATATTTATCCTGCAGAGCGTTTTCCACATCTGCGTACATACATACGGAAGTTGTCATCATCACAAGTACCATTGTAGATAAAATGCATACAGACGCAAGCCCCGCGCCGTGTCGTTTCATGCGGTATATCATAGACGATACTGAAACAAAATGATTAGGCTTATAATAGTAATTTTTATTACCCTTTAATATCCTGCAAAAAACTACTGATCCGAAGATAAATAACAGATATGTGCCGAGAATTACCATTATCACCGCTATAAAGAACCAGCCAAGAGCCGCTACTACGTCTTTTATTGAAATAGCCAAAATATAAGCCCCGATAAGAAGCGCAGCTCCCAGTACTCCCATTATCCAGTTCGCTTTAGGAGGTTTTTCTCCGGCAGTTTCGCTGCTCAAAAGCTCTGTAGGATTTGATTTCCATATCTGCCTCAACACATTCAAAAATATTAAGCAGAATATTAATCCAAACACTATAATAGTTCTAAACACGGCTATCGGCGATATGGACAGGCTGTAATTCACATCGTAACGCATTATATTTACGAGAACAACTTCCGCTAACTTGGAAAACAACATACCTGCAGCAAGACCTCCTCCAATAGAGATCAGTCCTGTGATTAATGTTTCCCATGAAAGTATGCGCATTATGTTCTTTTTATCCATGCCCAGCATATTGTACAATCCGAATTCCTTTTTCCGCCTGCGGATTATAAAAGAATTTGTATAAAACAGAAATATCACTGAGAATACCGACATTACAAATCTTCCCAGATTAAGCATGGATTTTAAAACGTCGCCGCCTGTCATCAGCTCGAGCAGCGGAGAATTAGTAAGAAATTCCATGATGTAATACATCATTACCATGCCCACGCAGGTCAGAATGTACGGCAGATAAGTACGCTTGTTTTTCAGCACGCCCATTTTGGCAAGCCTGATATAAAATCCGCCTTTCACTTTCTATCACCACCTGTCGCGATCATCGTGAGCGTATCAGAAATACTCTGATACATCTGTTCGTTTGTATTTTCGCCGCGGTATATCTGATGAAATACTTCGCCGTCCCTTATAAACAATACGCGTCCCGCGTGACTTGCCGCCTTAACCGAGTGAGTTACCATTAATATAGTCTCCCCGCTTCGATTGATCTCGCTGAACATCCTCAGAAGATCGTCCGTAGCTTTTGAATCCAGAGCGCCTGTCGGCTCGTCCGCCAGGATCAGCTTAGGCTCTGTGATAAGAGCCCTCGCTACCGCAGCGCGTTGTTTCTGACCGCCGGATACCTCGTAAGGATACTTTTTAAGAAGCTGAGATATACCGAGCTTACGGGCTATCGGTTCTATGCGACGCTTCATCTCAGTATACTTTTTGCCCTCAAGCACAAGGGGCAGATAAATATTATCCTCTATTGAAAACGTATCCAACAGATTAAATTCCTGAAATACAAAACCTATATTATCCCTGCGAAACGCCGATGTTTCAGACTCTTTCAACGCCGTTAAATCCTTTCCTGCCAGAAGCACGCTTCCGCCCGTGGGTCTGTCCAGAGCCGCAAGCATATTAAGCAGCGTAGTCTTTCCTGAGCCGGACTCTCCCATAATCGCCACATATTCCCCTTTTTCAACGCTGAAAGTGATATTTTTCAACGCCTCCACCTGATTCCCTCCAAAACGGGTCGTATACACTTTTTTTAACCCGTTTACTCTTAAAATGCTCATACACAATCCTCCTTTTGAAATAAAGCAGCTTTTTATAATTGTGTTAATATAAAATTTATTTAACCCGCCGCTTTTATTTTTAATCTCTAAAGCTATAATATAAAAAAGAGGACTGCATCGCCATAGAATCGGCTTACAATCCATCATTTATTTCTAACATTATTGTAAGAATTATATTAATATATTTGCAGTAACGTCGGCAAAACCCCGTTCTATCTCAGAATATCGGTCTGAAACCTGACGGAATCACTCTGTTTCAAGCTCCCGCCTGGATAGATCTATCCGCACAGTCGTTCCTGAATCCAAAACTGATTCAGCGCTTATACCATGACCTAACTTACTGCATATCTGTTTACTGAGATACAGTCCTATACCGCTCGCACGCTTATCGCTTCTGCCATTGTAACCCGTATAACCCTTTTCAAAAATACGCGGAAGGTCCCCCGGCGCTATTCCTATTCCTGTATCCTTTATACATAAAATCTGCGCCTCTTCCATATAAATAGCCACACCGCCGCTTTTTGTATACTTGAGAGCATTAGATAAAACCTGCTCTATTACAAATAAAAACCATTTTTCATCCGTAAGAATTTTCGTATTAACAGGTTCATATTTCAGACTCAGCTTCCTTCCTATAAATTCGCCGGCAAACCGCCTGACCGCCTGTTTTATAATATCATCAAGATCATATTCTCTGATAACATAATCTGAAGATTCCGAATCCAAACGCAAAAACACAAGCACCATCTCCACATATTGCTCTATGCGAAACAAATCCGACGATAATTTACGGCTCAGCTGAGAATCCTCGTTCTGCAGATTCAGGCGCATAGATGCTATCGGCGTTTTTATCTGATGAACCCACATTGTATAATAATCCACCATATCATAATAACGGTCATACATACTATTCTCCAGCTTTCTCTGAGCATCGTACAGATTTCTGATTATATCAGCATAATCTCTGATTTCGATATCAACAGACTCCGGCAGCATGTCCAGCATATAAAAAGGACGTTTTTGTATTCCTATAAGAATTTTATGCCTTATGCGCACCCTCATGAAATCAAATATAATAACAAATATTCCGAACACAGCGCACAGCAGAGCGGGATAAGCCGCAGCCTGCCACGGCAGATGATACATGTCAAAAGAAAAAATAAACACAGCGAAAAATACGATGCACATTAATATTACCCCTTTACGCTGATTTATGTACATAATAAATAATCTCATAATTAACCTTTCTCATAAATTATATATAATCCGATTTTTTACTGCTAATATTAGTTTTCAAATCCATACAAATTTCTTCTTAAATAAAACAGGTTTTTAATATAATTTTATTTATGAAAATATTAATATAATTTTAAAAAGGCATCTTAATAAAAGATGCCTTTTGCAAAACAAACCGTAATTTATCTTCTGCACTCCTGTTTTATAAACAGATATAATAATTTAATTCTGCAAACTATCTTAAAATATTCGACGGATTTTTATCCTGAAAATAATATCAAAATATCGTCAGCTATTATTGTATTATATACCCGACGCCGAATTTGGTTTCTATAAAATCAGCCAATCCTGCCGCTTCCAGTTTCTTTCTAAGCCTGCCTACATTTACTGTAAGAGTATTTTCATCTACAAAACTGTCGGTTTCCCACAGATGCTCCATGAGTTTTTCCCTGCTTACAACATTTCCCTTGTTTTTCATCAGCACAAATAAAATTCTGTACTCATTCTTTGTCAGCGGCACTTTACCGTTTTCATATGTTAATGAATTATCGCCTGTATTGAGCAGAGCTCCGCGATGCTCAATTATCGGAACAGAATCCGCAAAATCATAAGTTCTGCGAAGCATCGCCTGGATTTTTGCCATCAAAACATTGCCGTCAAAGGGTTTTGCTATAAAATCGTCGGCGCCCATATTAACAGCCATGATAATATTCATATTATCTGCAGCTGATGAAATAAATATCACCGGAATCTTTGACACCCGGCGGATCTCACTGCACCAGTGATAACCGTCAAAAAACGGCAGCGCGATATCGAGAAGAACCAAATGCGGGTCAAACTCGGCAAAATCTGACATAACGTTCCTGAAATCCGACACGCATTTTACCAACATATCCCACATCTCAGCCTGCTTTTTAACAGCTTCCGCAATACCTTCATCATCTTCTACTATAAGAATTTTATACATTTCATATTTCCATAATCTATATTTATGACGGCAAGCCCTACTGTGCAATACAAATAAAATTATTACAGCTTTTCTATCGCATCCGCCATCTCGTCGAGCCAATCCCCGTCGAATAATTCTATAAGACCTGCGTCTACTCCTGCAGACAGTTTAGAAGACACAGGCACTTTTGCTACATTTTTTACTCCGTACTTTTCTGCGATCTCGTCTATATGGCTCTCGCCGAAAATACTGTGTCTGGAACCGCAGTCCGGACATTCAAAGTAAGACATATTTTCCACAAGTCCCAGCACTGGAACATTCATAAGATCCGCCATCTTAACAGCTTTTTCAACGATCATGCCTACTAACTCCTGAGGAGAAGCAACAACTATTATTCCCTTTACCGGCAGCGACTGAAATACCGTGAGCGGCACATCGCCCGTGCCCGGCGGCATATCGACAAACATATAATCCACATTATCCCAGAAAACATCCGTCCAGAACTGAGTAACGGTACCTGCTATTACAGGACCGCGCCATACCACGGGATCCGTATCGTTTTCAAGAAGCAGATTCACGGACATGATCTGTATTCCTGTTTTTGTAATCACAGGAAATATCATTTCTTCGCTTGCCGAAGCCTTTTGTTTAAGATTAAAAGTCTTAGGGATAGACGGACCCGTTACATCGGCATCCAAAATCGCAGCCCTGTATCCCCTTCTCTGCATTATAACGGACATTAAAGATGTAACGAGGGATTTGCCCACGCCTCCTTTTCCGCTGACTACCGCTATAACGTTTTTAACGCTTGAAGCGCTGTTTAAAGGCTCTATTAAACTTTTCGGCTGCGATGACTGCTCGCATGATGAACAATCTGAACTGCAGTCCGATGGACATCCGCCGGATTCACATCCATTATATTCTTCACTCATTATTTTACCTCTTTTCCCACTGCTTTCAGATATAAAACTCTCTCAGCGAATAAATCTGCAAATGTGCCAATATTAACACCTTCTTCAGTTCTAAAATATCCGCTCTCTTTCAGCAGCATACATAATTTAAAATCTAAGCACAAAATATTATTCTGAATAATAAAATATATTATACATTCATATGAACACATGTCAATAACGGGAGAGGCAAACTGCATTCCTGCTATTTTAAATTTAATACAGTAAAGCCTGATATTATTTCATTATATTTTAATGATAAGTTATATTGATTTATATTATTTATTATTTAAATTCATATTTCTTTTTAGTATATTTAACATACAATGAACCCATTTTCCTTTTTTATTGATTGTTCACAGTGTAGAATAAATTATAATATGCTTTGGAGTTATCTTTATAAATCACAGCCTGTCTATCTTTTTTACCGCGTCAAACACCATATCTGAAGAATATCCGGCGGATAAAAGCCTTCTTGTTAAAGACGCTTTTGCTTTTTCTCTAAGTTTATATATAACGTTCTTATCTGTTTCCCCTTCAGGAATCTTACGCCCGAAATAATCTATTCTTCCTGATTCTCCATCCTGAAAAACATCGCCTTTTGCTTCCAAATTAAAATTTTCAAATGAAAAATCCTGTCTTACTATTTCGCCATCCTCGTCTGCTTCAAACTCACGGTCAAGCCCGCATATTGAAAGCGCTTTTTTTAAGCATAAAACATATTCATCCGTTTCTTCAAACAGTTCATCAAAAACTTTATCCGTAATTTCCCTGGCAATACCTTTCTGGTTCAGCTTCTGCCTTATCCAATGCTTACCTTTTCCTGAACTGAGTTTGCTCTGAGTATAAAATCTTGCGTATCTGCTGTCGTCCACAATTCCGGATTCTGTAAAGTCTTCCGCCACTGCGTTTATTACATGCTCGCTGAATCCCTTTTTTAATAGTTTTTCTTTAAGCTCCGCTTCCGTCCTATCCTGATAATCGAGTATGCGTAAAGCAGTTTCTTTTGCTTTTGCAATATCATTTTTTTCATATTCTGAGCTTTTTAATTCGATTAAACTGTTTTCTCCGCCGCCAGAACTGATTCCATCAGAATTCATAAAATTTTCAGCGTTCTTTTCCGAAAATCCTGTACTGAATGTATCAAGATCTACCGTTATAATATCCTTGGCGCTGATTTTATTATCATTTTCTGTACAAACGGAAATTATAAGACCTCGGCTTTTAAAAGTAATTAAATTATAAACATTCCCATCACTTATAATTCTTCCTTTTGCCGAAAACCCGTTTTCATTTTCATAAACTGCGCTCTGATATTCTTCCAGCCCGTCTTCAACGCTGAACTTATCCAGTTCTCCGAAAAGTCCTTTTCCTACAATTTTCAGATAAGCCTCTTTGCGCGTCCAGATCTTGAGAAACGCTTCTTTTAAACGAAGACCTTCCGTTTCAGCTTCGCCTTCAGAACTTTGATAAAATCCAGCGGCAGGCAGCTCAAGCTGCACACCGCTGTTTTCATCAACATTAAAACCGTACTTAGCGCGGCTCAGGTAAAAAACTTCCTGTTTTGTAAAATACCGCTCCGCCATCTTCATAGGATCCGAAAGCCTGCGTTCCAATTTCTCACAGTCTATACCCATAGGTTCGCTATCCACAGCGCATATCCATATATTGCGGGTGTGGCTGATAGAAAAATAAACATCCGGATAGTCCGCCAGATATGGCTTTCCTGCTTTAGTCCTCAATATCCTCAGATTTTCCGGCAGATATTCGTATTGATTAAAAACCCGCATAAGAAGATCATGACCGACGCTGTAATTTTCTGAATAATATATCCTCTTTATCTTATCCTCAGCGAATTAAGTACGCACAGCAGCGCCACGCCTACATCGGCAAAAACTGCTTCCCACATATTAGCAAATCCTGCAGCCGCCAGGATCATAACGCCTAACTTTATTGCAAGCGCAAACACTATATTCTGCCATACTATACGTTTAGTTTTTCTTGCTACCCTCACTGCGACAGGTATTTTTGACGGCTGATCCGTCATAATAACGATATCTGCAGCCTCGATGGCAGCGTCGGAACCTACTCCGCCCATAGCGATGCCTACGTCTGCTCTCGCGATAGAAGGTGCGTCGTTAATGCCATCTCCAACAAATATAACGCCGTTTTTACCGCCTGCGCATAGTTTTTCTACTGCTCCAATCTTATCCTGAGGCATTAAGCTGTGATGCACTTCCGTGATGCCCAGCCCGGAAGCTACGCGCTGAGCCGCTTCTTTATTATCGCCTGTAAGCATTACAACTTTATTGATTCCCAGAGCATTAATATTTTTTATAGCTTCTCCGCTATCTTCTTTAACTGTATCCTGAATAGATATGCAGCCTGCGTATCTGCCATCCGCCGCCACATAAACGCATGTTCCTGTATTTTCATTAACGCCTACATCCACGCCTTCCTTTTCCATGAGCCTTAAATTTCCCGCCAGGATTTTCTTTTTATCAAAACTTACCTCCATGCCATAACCGGCAAGCTCCTTCCTTTCTGCCGATTTAGCGGGAATGTAATTCTCTTTAAACCGCCTTTTGTATTCTTCCATAATAGACACAGCAATAGGATGGGTAGAATTAGATTCCGCAGCAGCCGCGTATTCCAGAACGTCGTTTTCATTAAAACCTTTTGCAGCATTTATTTGAGATACTGTAAATTTTCCCGTCGTAAGAGTCCCCGTCTTATCAAAAACTACTGTTTCGACTCTGCTCAGAGCCTCCAGATAATTTCCGCCCTTTACCATAATTCCCTGCTTTGACGCGGCGCCTATACCTGAAAAGAAACTAAGCGGAATAGATACCACAAGGGCGCACGGACAGGAAACTACAAGAAATATCAACGCTCTGTATACCCACGTTGCAAAATCAAAACTGCCGATCAAAAGCGGCGGCGCAAGGGCTATTATCACTGCTGCTGCAACTACTGCCGGTGTATAATATTTAGCAAATTTTGTAATGAAGTTCTCTGTTTTTGCTTTCTGGCTTCCTGCGTTTCTCACCAGATCGAGTATTTTGGATGCGGTAGATTCTCCAAATTCCTTAGTAACTTTTACGCGAAGCTCGCCTTCTCCATTTACGGTTCCCGACAGAATTTCATCGCCTGCCGACATATCCACAGGCATGGATTCGCCCGTAAGCGCCTGCATATTTACAGATGAACTGCCTTCAATGATAATTCCATCCAGCGGAATCTTAGCGCCCGGCTTTATAACTATCGTTTCGCCGATAAGAACGTTTCTTGCGGGAACAGTAACGATGCTTCCGTCAAATTTAAGAAGTTCCGCTTCATCTACACGTATATCGAGCAGAGCCTCGATGGATCTTGTAGAATGAGCCACCGCTTTATCCTGCAGAAATTCTCCTACATTGTAAAACAGCATTACCGCAACAGCTTCCGGAAATTCTCCTATGCAAAACGCTCCTAAACTCGCTATCATCATAAGAAAATTCTCATCGAATACCTCGCCTCTGCTAATATTTCTTACGGCAGACAACAAAACATTTTTTCCTATGCAGATGTACGAAACTGCAAATAAAGCTAAAGTGCATATAAATAACGGCGCGCTTTCCGCCAGCATTTCAAGTTCCTGCCCAAAGTGCAGAATAACTCCCGCTATAAAAGCTGCAATTCCTACAGAAAATCCAGGCGTAAACAGCTTCTCCTCTCCGTTTCCGTGGGAATGACCTCCAGCACCATGCTCCTCATGACTGTGATCGCTGCTTCCGTGATTATGCCCGCAGCTGCATCCTATTTCTATGCGGAAATCATCGTCATGATTATCGTGACAATCATGTTCATGTATATGTTCACCGTGATTGTGATTCCCATGATCGTGTCCGCAACTACAGCCTATTTCTATATGAAACGAATCGTCATGATCCTCTCCTCCGAAATCATGATAATGCACATTATCATGCTCATGATCCTTATGATGTTCATGGCTGTGACTATTAATTTCCTCATGTTTATGCTCATGAATTGTGCAGCTATTGCCTGAGTATTCTTTCTGTCTTTTTGCATTAATACTTTTCATAACCTGATCTCCTGTTTATTTATACCTGTTATATTTTATTATAATTATGCCGATCGCATGCTTTCACGTTCAACTTAAAGCGTTGCCTCCTATTTGCCCGTTCTTTTGTGCTTCACATGCTCAAACGCCTGCTTGAATATCCGCCTTACGTGGTCATCGTCTAAAGAATAATAGACCTGCTTTCCGCGCTTTTCAAACTTCACAAGATCGGTAGACTTTAATACTCTGAGCTGATGAGAAATCGCAGACTGAGACATTCCAAGAAGCTCGGAAATATCACAGACGCACAGTTCAGACTCCGACAAAGCAAATAGAATCCTCAGCCTGGTATTATCGCTGAAAGCCTTAAACAGTTCCACCATTTCTGCAAACGTATCTTTATCTAACATTTGCTCTCCAACCATATTTATGACATCCATATGAACGTCATGACATTCGCATGTTAAAATTTTTTCTTCGTTATCTGTCATATGATTCCTCCATAATATATTCATATTTTAAACAAACTATGCAATAAAAGTATATTTATTATTTCAATTTTCATTGCTGCAATCTTCATGATTTATCGGTAAGCTGCCTGCAGTAAAAATCGTTTTTATATGAACAGTTATTCATATGTTCATGTATTCATATTAACTCTGTTTTCAGATATTGTCAATATCTAAAAACTTATTAAAATAAATTTCTCAATAAGTTATTTTCTGCCTGTTTGCATAGTTTAAAACGCAAAAATACGCTCCTTTCGCAAAATATAAAAATTTACCGCGAAAAAAGCGTATATATAAAATTCTTATTGATAAACGTTCTTATTAAACAGCTAAAAATCTGAATTCACATAAATCCTCAAAAGATACTTAAAACTTAATTTTTAAACTGTTCTTCTCATAGGAAGGTCGTTATTAACGCCCTTGCTCATAAGTATCTGATGCAGATCAATTATACCGTTATTAAACGTAGCCGCGCATGACGCGAGATACAGATCCCACATCCTCGCAAATTCTTTACCCTGCATCTTCTCCACCTCAGCGCGGTTTTCATTAAAATTTTTGCGCCATATTAACAGCGTCCTGTTATAATGCCGTCTGAGGCTCTCAATATCCAGCGTGTAAAATCTATAATTCGGCAATATATTAATAATTTCCCTAAGACTTGGAATAACTCCGCCTGGAAAAATATATTTCTTGATCCAGGCATCGCCTTCGTGTTCCTCAAGAGCGCTTATATAATGCAGTAAAAATAATCCTTTAGGCTTAAGCACTGCGTTTATATTTTTTAAAAACAGATCGTAATTGCCTCTTCCAACGTGCTCCATCATACCGATACTTACCACACGATCGAATTCCAGACCTGATTCCTCAAGTTCACGGTAATCCATGATCCTGACCTCAAGCATATCTTCAAGACCTTCATTTTTAATATCTTCACTGAACTTTGCGTACTGCTCACTGCTCAAAGTTATGCCAACGCCCTTAACTCCGTATTTCTTTGCCGCATGCTTCAGCAAAAAACCCCAACCGCAGCCCACGTCAAGCAAAGTCATACCTTCTTTAAGCTGAAGTTTGTCCAAAGTATGTTCTACCTTATTTACCTGCGCTTCATATAAACTGTCCTCATCAGACTTAAAATAAGCACAGGAATAACTCATACTCTCATCAAGCCACAGTTTATAAAAATCATTTCCTATATCATAATGTGAACTGACCTCTTTTTTCTGATTCTTTCTGTTTTTAGGCGTCAGGATCAATTTTTTTAGAACTTTTTTGTCCGTTACAAAATTAGACATATTCCCCAGAAATAAATTTAGTACCTCATACAGATCCCTGTCCAGCTCTATATCACCTCTCATATACGCTTCTCCTAAAGCAAGCGAAGTACTTATTGCAAGATCTTCCTTGCTGGGAGCTTTGTTCATGGTCACAGTAAATTCCGGAGAGCCGCCGCCTATTTTTGAAATTCCGTCGTTCGTACTCAGATTAAAAGGCACAGGTATAATTTTCTCAAGATAACTATTAATAAATTTATTCATTTCTCATTCCTCTCTTTAAAATAGTATTGTTATCAATTATGATTTCCCGCAAAACAACAAAATACAGGTCAATAAAAATCAAAGTAAAATTCTTTATATAAAACCCGGCACAGCCTAAGCCATGCCGAGTTTCGTACATAGTGCTTTTTAAGGATAGTCTTAAAAACACGTTTATTATTTAATTCCCATAAAATGATCTATTTACACAATAAATCAAAAATTTTTTCTCAATAATGTTTGGTATTTATTTTCGTCGGAAAATTTTATCTATGATATCTGTTCTGCTATTACGTATATATTGCAGCTCAGCTAACAGCACGGATTACAACAGGCGTTTATACAAAGATTAAGCGCGCACATTCTCGTACAGAAATTATTATCGTAATACATATTTGATCCGTACATTCCTCCCATATTCTGATAACGGAATCCGCCGCCTTGAAGAGCCGAAAGAAGATCCCGATAATCCTGATTATCCGGTTCCATAGATACGGCTGTGCGTGCGAGCTCCGACGCCACATACGTATTCCCAAGACCCGCGTTTGCTACTGCGCTCAGATAATACCATCCTGAAGTTCTGTCCTTTATGCCGGAAAGAATATTAATAGCTTCTTTATAATTTCCTGAATTTATAAGATTTACGGCAGCCTGATAACGCGAAGCCTCCGGTCCGGAAAATCTTAAAGACGCTCCGGCTCTGCGGGCATTGCCATAGGATCCGAACGAGCTTCCTGCCGATCCGCCGTAGGTATTTCCTGTTCCGCCGTAGCCGTAATTATATCCTCCTGAACCTCCGGCAGAACTTTTGTTTTTACGTTCCGACATGATCTGATCATAAGACTCCTGAACGATTTTAAACATATCCTCTGCAGCCTGGTTTCCCGGATTTTTATCAGGATGATACTTTCTGCACATAGCTCTGTAAGCCTTTTTTACTTCATCGTCCGAAGCGCTTCTGGTTACGCCTAATATTGAATACGGGTCCGCCATTAATCTGTTCCTTTCATTTTATCTGTTTTTCTTTCTGTCTGAATTACTTCAAATCTGCTCCATACTCCGGAATATATAATATTTCTCAGTATATCCATATTTTCATCTATGGGCAGCATTTCAAACGCAGAGGCTGATTCCGATATCATCACTCTTAATATTTCCTCCGCTCTTTCGTTAAAATCATCTTCCTTTACCATATCAAAAAAAGGATTGTAGCAATTATTCTCAGCATCCTTAAACACGTCGTCGTATGCATCTAAAAAATAAATAAACTTGCCGAGAAAAAATCCCATTCTTCTAAGCTCATACTCCCACTTATCCTGCTTGTAAGCGAATACTTCCGCCAAAACATGCCCGAAACATCCTGCCGCCGATTCAAGCGCGCTGTCTTTATCTTTTTCTATAAGGCTCTGCTCAGAAAGAAAAGTCTGTATTTTTTTGACCTTATCAGGATATCTGAGAAAAATTTTTTTCACCTTTGACGAAATCAATCTGGAGTAAAGCAGCCTTGAAATTCTGCGCTGATCCTGCCAGTCGTCTATGCATTTATAATAAACGAGCAGCAGATTCATGTCAGCCGCGTACTCCGTAAACTCATTTACGCGCTTTACGCGTTTTCTTAACGGATGTGCTATGCAGCGAAACTCTGCAGTTTCGGTTTCCGAATCATAAAGCCCGGAAAGAAGCACCGACAGAAACGTCATATCGTACCCAAGCGATATCCTGCTTATATTTCCGTATTTTCTTTTAAGTCCGCTGCAAAGACCGCAGTAATACGACCGGAATTTATAAAAATCCTTAAACTTTATTTCAGGTTGATTTATATTAATGTAACCAAACATAATATCTCCGATCGCTTAAATTTTCTGCGTAATTATATTGATATATATTATAACTTCTCTTTGTAATCATTCTGTGAATATTCGGTTAAAATTTAAAATAATCTTTTCTGAGAAAATTTCCGCTCAGCGTTTATAGCAAAGCGTACATATGAAATTCAGCAGATCAGATTAATCCGTCTATATTATCATCTACATATTCGTAAATTTTAACACCGTCGTCATTATAATGCATACTGACTTTGCCGTTGTGATACAGAAATATCATATGAGCATCCGCTTCCCCGGTAGCGAACCACTTCTGGGACGGCGGGAAAGCCTCCCAATTTTTTGCGCTTATATCCCAAGTCATATTAGCAGCGGCATCCCAGGAATCCTGCGGTCCGCGCCTTTTAAGCACATCTAACGCCTCCCTGCACCTGAGCGTATGATGAACCCGCAGGGAAGCTACCCTGCCGTACACATCCTGAAGCATATTCCTGTGCCCGACATAAATAGTTTTAATAGGCAGCTTATCTATTATGTTCAAACTGTTCACATAATCTGTAAGCGGATCATCGAGATAAAGTTCGTAGCACAGATTCGGCGTTATATCTCCCAGAATCATATCCCCGCAGAATAAAATCTGCTTCTCGTCATCGTAAAGACATGTATGCCCCGGAGAATGACCTGGAGTAACTATACACCTTAAATTATAATCGCCAATACTTAAAATATCGCCGTCTTGGATATGAGTAAAATTAACCGTATCGTCGGGACGCCAATTTACGCCCGGATGAGTCGCTATGGCTTCGTCCTTTTCCATTTTCAGACCGGCTTTTCTGAATTCTTCATATATATGATCCCAGTAAGTATCGTCGTGAAGTCTGTTTATAACGGCTGCCTCTCTGGGCTCCGCTATCGCCTTATTATTTTCGTTCTTCAGAAAAAACACCTGACCGCTGTGGTCGGCATGAAGATGAGTGATAAAAATATCAGTATTATCTCTGGAAATGTGAAGCTCGTCAAAAGCGCTCTGCACAGCTTCCCTGCACTCAGGACGATTAAATCCCGTATCAATAATAAGATTTCTGTCTTTGCCTTTTATAAGATACGAATTTAAAAGTTTCATAGGATTTTTAGGCAGAGGAACCTCTATCCTGTATATATCTTTAGCAAGTTCTGTAAGCATTATAACCTCCTGTAAAACACGTAAGTACGTCTACTGTAATCCTGCACGCGCAAATCAAAACACCCGTAACCGTTCATAATCATATATTATAATACATTTTCACAAACTTTACAGGCGTTGCAGAAAATATTTCCTCTGCAAAATAATTTTCTCTTTTATATTTTTTATCACACTTGCATTATAAAATAGTAATTTATATCCCCTCTCCAAGGACTGTATGCTATACTATTGGAGATACTGTGGATTGTTTTTATCACCTACCACTTTATAGTGCCTGCAATGACATTCTGTTTGTCATACAGTTTTCAAGGTTCAAATATATATATGAAGTGCATTCCTGAAATTCATTAAAAATTTTTTCATTTTAGACTTGACTTTTAATAGTTCGCCTCTCTTATTCCGATTAATAAATTTTATATGATTTTGAAGACGCATATAAGATTTCATCTGCTTATTGAAGAACTGCTGGTTTTATTGTATATTAAAATCGTAAAACAACTCCGCATAAAAACTTAAAAAGTTTTTAATATTAATGTCGGCTGCTTATAAAAGGAAGGTTTTTATGTTAGAATTTCTGGCTGTAGGTTTTGGAGGCTTTATAGGATCGGCTGCAAGGTATCTATTCGGAAAAATTCCTTTAAAAAATCCTGCATTGTTTCCAGTCAATACATTTTTAATAAACGTAATCGGCGCGTTTATAATCGGCTGCATCGCCGCAATCGCCGCAAAAAACGAAACCCTTGATCCAAGATTGGTACTGTTTATAAAAGTTGGAATCTGCGGTGGCTTTACAACGTTTTCTACGTTTTCCCTTGAAGTAAACGATCTGCTGAAATCAGGTTTCGTTATCACCGCGCTCATATACATTACCGCAAGCGTAGTGTGCAGCGTATCGGCTGTCTTTTTAGGGCAATATATTATAAAATAAAATGTGTATAAATATATTAATATATTTACATCTCACTGACATTAACAGAAATATAAAAAATTATATTTCTTTATTTTCTTTTACCATAAATACCGCTATCGCAAACATAATCATAGTGACAAAAGACATAAATATAAAAGCAATATTTAAACCATGCATTTCTGCATTTTCCCCATATACAGCAGCGGATCTGCCTGCTGCAAACGTCATAATGCCTACAAATATCGCAGAACCCACCGCGCCCGCTGTCGTTCTCAGCGAAATCAGCATGGCTGTAGCGTCCGCTACTTTATTTTTTCCTGCGTTAGCCGTACCCCAGGTTACAAGAGGCATCATTAAGCAGCCGATTGCGACGCAGCGCACCACATTATACAAAGCCGCTATATAAACAGGAGTATTAAGAGTAATAAAATACATTCCGACGTTGCTTATAATCATACACGCCGAACCTGCGATAAACAATTTTTTAATTCCGAGCTTATCAAAAATTTTTCCCGCAAGAGGGCTTATAATCGCCATAGACAGAGATCCGGGCAAAGTAACAAGTCCGGATACCGTCGCGGAGTATCCCATTACCGATTGAACATATAAAGGCATAATAACAGAAGATCCCATCATAACGAGATAAAGCAGCATACTTCCTGTCACGCTTAGCGCATATTCCCTGTTTTTAAAAATCCTCACATCTAAAAACGGCTCTTTAAGACGAAGCTGTCTGTAAACAAAATATACCGAAGTTATTAGCCCGACTGCAAGAGGAATAATAACGCCTATTCCCGATTCACTGCTTCCTATATTTCCTATTCCAAGGGTAATGCCTCCGAATGCAAAAATGCTGAAAATAAAAGATATTATGTCAAATTTTTTATCCTCCGTTTCCAATATATCGTCGAAAACAATTATTGCAGTAATAAATGATAGCTCCATAATAACTAATACTATGTAAAAAATAGATCTCCATCCTACGGAATCTACCAGCATTCCGGCAATAGTAGGCGCGATAACTGGAGCTGCTCCAGCGGCAAGACCATACCAGCCCATCATAGCGCCCCGTTTTTCAATCGGATATATCGTCAAAATCACTACCTGCGCCATAGCCATTAAAATCCCGTTACCGCACGCCTGAAGTATCCTTCCCGCCATCATAACCGGAAAAGATACGGCAATGCTGCTTACAGCAAGCCCCGCTATAAAACAGCCTACACCGCTCAGATACAATTTTTTCGCAGGAAATCTCGTTATTAAAAACGCTGTCAGCGGCATTACTATTCCCATAACAAGAGAATACCCGCTGGTAAGCCACTGCCCGGTAGCAATACTTATATTAAGATCCTTCGACAAAGCGAGCAGCGCTGTCGTTAACGCCGTTGCGAGCATCGACGATGCAATACATGAAATCAATAAATTTATAAATATCATATTTCGTTTTCTATCCGTCAATTTATTTATATCATACATACCTTTCTCCTGTATCTAAATATAACAAAACCTGTTTTATTTTATAAAAGACTTACACAACGCGACGCCAATTAAAATTATTCTTTCCTTATTTTGCGTTATAATTCGGAAAATTAAAAAGCCTTCCGTATGAATCAGTATTATATCATACAGAAGACCTTTTTGTTTTATATTATTATAATTGTTTATTTTAAAAACATTTTTATCTGTTTTACTCTGAAATATGCTTACTCAATCCGCAATAATATCTATGCAAACGTTATTTCCGTACCGGTTTTTCCATCAAGAGCTTCTATCGCCTTATCAAGACTTGTAATAATAGCGCGTTTATTAGGATTTGCTCTGATGAATTTCATTGCCGCTTCCACCTTAGGAAGCATGCTTCCCGGAGCGAACTGCCCTTCGCCTATATATTTAACGCATTCAGACAGCGTCATCTCGTCGAGATCCTGCTGATCGGGTTTTCCCCAATTTACAGCGACCTTTTCTACCTCGGTGAGAATCATTAAGATATCTGCGTTTACCTGCTCCGCTAACAGTTCCGCTGCAAAATCCTTGTCTATAACTGCTTCCACGCCTTCAAAAGTACCATCCATATTCTCTATAACGGGAATCCCGCCTCCGCCGCAGGAAATCACAATTGATGAATTCCACAGATCTTTTATTGCGTCTATCTCTACTATTCTTCTTGGAATAGGCGAAGCCACCGCACGCCGCCAGCCTCTGCCCGCATCTTCTTTCATAACATAGCCCTTTTCAGACATAAGCCTGTCAGCTTCTTCTTTAGAATAAAACGGACCTATCGGTTTAGTCGGATCTTTAAACGCCGGATCTTCTTTTTCCACTATAACCTGAGTCGCTACCGTTAAAACCGGAAAATTCTTGTTCCGCTTGCTTAAAGCGTATTTTAACGCCTGCTGTATATGGTATCCGATATATCCCTGTGACATAGCTCCGCACACATCGAAAGGCATCGCCGGCGTTACTTCCTTTGCCGTTTCCGAAGCCAACAGAATCCTGCCTACCTGCGGTCCGTTTCCATGAACTATCGCAAGCTCATAACCGCTGCAGCTTATATCTGCTATATATTCGCACGTTTTTCTTACAACGCTGAGCTGCCCCTGCGCAGTCGGCTCGCTGTTTTTAGACTGTAACGCATTTCCACCCAAAGCAATTACAATTTTAGACATTATTTCCTCCTGATCATACCGGATATCATCACGATGTATTTTTAATTATTTTAATACAAAAGTAAAATATATTAACGAAATTATCCGGTTATAAGTATTTTGCGTATATCAGGTAGTATGCTCCGCACAATAGCAGGTTATACCATATTCACAGCAGTCTTTTCAATATTCTATCATGAAGCAAACCAAAAACGCAGATCATTCAGATCTGCGTTTTTTATCTTAATATTAATATATAACAAAATCGGCTCCGTTAATTATTTTTGCAGAAAAATTTTGCCGGCATTTTCTGTACATTAAAATTATAAGCGGATCCATATAACAATTTAGAATTTACACATTCTTTTTAAGATTAAACTTCCTTGTCTGATTCTGAAGCAATCTTACCTGTTCAAAGAGTTCTGAACTTACTGCCGCTGATTCCTGACTGCTGGCAGAGTTTGTTTGTACAACGGCGGTTATCTGACCTATACCCTCTGTAACCTGATTAATCGAATCAGCTTCGCTCTGCACAGCTTCTGCTATCGTACCGATAGAATTATTTGACTGCATTACGAGATCAAGAGTCTTTTTAAGCGCATCAGAAACCTCGACTACTATCCTGCTGCCTCTTTCAGCTGCCTGAACAGAATTTTCTATAAGCTCTTTCGTAGCCTTAGCAGCCTGATCGGACCTGATAGCCAGACTCCTTACCTCGCTCGATACCACGGCAAAACCTTTTCCTGCCGTGCCTGCACGGGCAGCTTCAACAGCTGCGTTAAGTGCCAGAATATTTGTCTGGAACGCTATATTTTCAATAGTTGCAATAATATTTCCGATCTGCTGCGAAGATTCCGTTATATCTTCCATAGCTGATACCATCTGTTCCATCTGCTGACTGCTGACGTTTACCTGTTCTCCTGTTAAACGTGCGTTTTCTCTGGCATCTGAAGCAGCCTTTACGTTTTGAGCAGCGCTCTTGGAAAGATCGTCAAGAACAGTATAGAGTTCCTGAACCGAACTTGCCTGTTCCGTAGCGCCCTGAGCCAACGCCTGAGAACTGTTGGAAAGCTGCTCCGCATTTCCGGAAACCTTAAATTCAGCGTTATGTATATGACCGATAGCGGCGGACATAGTAGATGTAAAACTATCTATCGAATCTTCTATTGATTTAAAATCTCCTATAAACGTCGTTGACGTACGGACATCAAAATTACCTTCAGAGAATTGATTCATAATGCGATTTATATCTTCTACATATTCGCTTATTTTGTTCATGGATTTCTCCAGAGTCATCGCAAGGTCGCCCAACTCGTTATCTGAACTGTATTTCAGATCCAGCTTCAAATGCCCTGTATGAAGAGGTCTGCTGTTATCTGTAATAACTATTATAGGTTTAACAACATGACGGAATACGTACATAATAAGACTTATCATGCAAACAAGCGCAAGCGCAAGACCTATAATAGAGGTAGCGTGCATAAATATGATAGTACGTTTCATATCTGCTCTGCTTTTTTCGCTGATCTTTGTACCCTGATCAACAACATCGTCGAGCAAACCTACAAGAGTAGTAAGATTTGACTGAATAGTCTGCTGATAATATTGCTGTGCCTGTATTGGATCTGTTTCCATCAGCTTCAGCACATGCTCCGCTGATTCGTGAAGTTCTTTATGTAACGGTTCGATTTCTGAACGCAGCTTTAAAATGGTCTTATCCTCAGTACCGGATTCACCGTAAAGCCATTGCCCTAAAACGCATGCCGTAGGATCCATACTTCCGGTAAATTCTTTTTCAGCATACAATGCATTGCTCAAATTGCTCGACCATTTATAATGGGCTGTTTCGGCTTTCTGAGCTTTGTCTAAAAGTTCGTTCGTTTGAACGCTTGCTTTCTGATTGTTTTCTACACTGAGAATATTTACAGTCATCATTATACTGAATAACAATACAGCGACAATCGTAGCTATTACTCTTATTCCAACTGCCTTCTTTATGCTTTTGCGCATGATACGACCTTCTTTCTTTAATAAATTTTATGAATTTTACAGATAGCGCATTTATTCGGAAATCTCCCGCCTGCAAGTCGATTTTATTTCAAAAATATCAAAAAGATATTTTGCGCAAAATAGCTGTGTTAAATAAATATTTATATTTTATGTTTATGTATTTTTGCTTTAATTTATAAGAAATATATTTATTCCTACTTTAAATACCGACCTGGCAGGAAAACAACCAACTGCTTAATATATTTAATATATCATAACTAATAATATATTTTCAATACCCTATTAATAATACCATGTAATACCATAAAAAAAATATATGGATTCCGCATTAAAAAGTTTGTTCTTCTTTATAATAGCCAGTATATTCAGCTTATTATAAAAATATTCATACTATTTTCATTAATTTTATAAAAATATCCTAAAAATTTTTCTTTGCTGCTTTTCCTTTAAATCTTACTGAATATTTTGGATGAAAATAACATCTTTTACATCTTCGCCTTTTATATTTCCTCTGAAATATACCAATCTTTCAGATCTGCTTCGTTTTATATATGCACGCTCATATTATGTTTCCATATACTTTACAATTATGGTATAATTAATTTGAATATAAATATGACTTTTAATATTCAGCCTTCTTTTTGCTGATATTTATAAATAATCCACAATAAAATCATATTAAATTTATTTAAGGCGCATGTTTTATTCGAATTTATATTTCTTCCGTATTGATAGATAATTTAATCTTTCATAAATTTATAAGGAGTATGATTATGAAACGAAAATCCAAACGCATAATACCCATTATTTTATCATGGATCATGCTGTTTTCCGGTTCTGCCGTATTTGTCAGTGCCGACGAAAGCACTACAACCATGCAAACAGCTTATAAAAATCTTGATCCTATGACAGAAATATATGCTGTAACTTCAACTCCGGGCAGCGATTATAAATATTACGGCGCCAAGTGGGAACCTGATAAAGGCGTTTATTACGGCCGCATTTCACTGGGAGGACAGACGCCAAACGGACAATACGGCATAGTAAATAAATCTCAAATAATGGGAGAATCCGTTCTTTCAATTTATCATGAACTCAACAGTCAGTACAAACTCCAGGATTTTTACTATATGTTTGAACCCATAATCGAGGACGGAAAACACGCTCTTTTAGTCAATCTTAATTACACAAACGAAGGCAGCGACTGCGCTGCAATTATAAACGGATCATACGACAGCAGGATTACAGCAGATCTTCAGTATATCGCTACACTTAAATGCCCCGTATTCCTGCGCATAGGAGGCGAAGTAAACGTATGGACAAATATGCCAAATACTGAAAGCTACAAACAGTCTTTCAGGCATATAGCATCACTGACGAGAAATTACGCTCCAAACGCGGCTATCGTATTTTCTCCTAATTTCTCAAGCGGATATAAAGTCGATATAGATAGCTTTTATCCCGGCGATAATTATGTAGACTGGGTAGGAACATCTCTTTATTATAACAAATATTCAGGCGCTGCAAACGCAGATCCAAAGTTTGTCGGCGTCGGAGAATTCGGAGATCCTATGCTCAATATTCAGCAGACGATAAATCTTTCTAATTTGCACAGCAAACCTGTAATTATTACAGAAGGCGGATCTTTTCATAGTTACAGAGGAGAAGACACATCTCAATTTGCACGGGAACGGGTAAAAAAGGCGTATTCATTTCTAACAATGGTTTACCCTCAGATAAAATGCATGGTCTATTCAGATTCCGATTTCGGCTCCGCTTCAGAAAAATATACTATCTATAATCACTCTGCAATGAGCCGGGCTTACAGCGAAGCTGTTTCAGCAAACCCTACTCTTGCCGATTCCTGTTCAAATCCAAATGCATCGTATTACACGAAATTATCGGCTATGTCTGCAAACTGGGAAGGCACCGTAACCTTATCCGCCTACTCTTATGCTTCCTCTCAGCTTACCGCAGCATGGTATATAGACGACCAATGGTATGCAAACGCTTCCAATTATCCGTTTACATGCACGATAAATACAAACAGCTTAAAAACCGGCAGCCACAGAATCACAGTTAAATTCAGCAACGGCGCAAGCAAGAGTTATAATTTCAATATCGGATCGGCTTCAGCAATTCCTACCAACGATTCTCTTTATGTAGATAATATTCAGAAGTCTCCCGAAATTTATAAAATAAACGGAACGAACTACTTTAAACTGCGCGACGTAGCAGTACTGCTTAACAATACAGATAAACAGTTTTCCGTAGATTACGACAACACATCAAAACAGATAACGCTTAATTCAGGCAAGCAATACATACCGACCGGAACAGAACTGCAAAAACCTTCCGGAAATTCATCCGCCCAGGCTTCTGCCAGCAACAATAATCTAATTGTAAATGGCAAGAAAATAGAACCGAAAGCATACAAAATCAACGGAAATAATTACATAAAGCTCCGCGATCTGGGACAAGCCCTCGATTTTTACGTAGGATATGAAAACGGCAAAGTAATAATCGAAAGCAATCATGGATACAGCGCGTAATCCACATAATAGAAAATTTACAACAAATAATATCGAATATTTTTTAATTATTCTAATAGCAAAAGCAGGTATCCCTAATATCAGAAATATTTAGGATATCTGCTTTTATATCATCTGTTTATTCAGTTCATATTATTAATATTTTATGGATTTCCAATCATAGCCATCAAAAGATTTATTATTTCATATTAATAAAATCTATCCATAACCTATACGCTTATATATTGCTATCCTGCAAATTTCGCTCCCAGGCAGTAAACTCATTATTATAAAGTTTTATAGTTTCATAATAACCCAAACTTACCGACACTAATAATATCATTTAAAAGTTTAACTTTTTTATTTTTCCGCAACTTCCGTTTCTTCCAGCTTGTTTAATTGCTTGAAAAATTATATTATCAGACAATTTTTCTCTGAATTCTTTTAAAAAAGTCTGTTCCTTCTTAAATATATACTTTACGTTTTAAGCTGACCGCTCGGCTCGACTGATAAATACGATATAACTATAACAGATTCATTCTATTTTAAACCAGTTCGACGGCTTATTAACTTAACCCGTTGTGCTATTAAATTTTGATGAAATAGCAAAAAAACTTCAACAAAATGTGCTATTCTAAAATAAAAAATCCCAAATCATAAAGAAGGCACTGTTATGTTGAAGTTTCAAAACAATAATACCACTTTTTCT
>JAAVYD010000091.1 GCA_022790955.1 Bacillota bacterium | reverse complement strand
GGCGTTGAATGGGTAAGCAGCAAGAACAGGTGGCGAGCGACTATATCTTTTAAAGGAAAGCGTTATTATCTGGGCAAATTTGAAAAATTTGAGGATGCAGTGAAAGCTCGCAAAAATGCGGAAGAAAAACTGCACGATACATTTTTAAAACAGTTGGATGAAGAAAAGCATTAGAAGGGAGGGAGCTTTATGAATAAAGCGAATCCGCCTAGCTGGCAGCTCCGTTGTCTAACGGCGCCGGGGGCAGCGGAGAAAAAAGCGTATATGGTTTAACGCATAAAAGCGGCGCCAAAGGCAAACTATTCGGAAACGATAGGACGCAAAACCAGGAAGCTAAGGCATGAAATTTATTTTATGCTACGCACGACCGGCTGCCGAAAAAAGGCAAACTTTTCCGAAAGGAGGGGACGCAAAGCTATGAGGGGCTAAGGCGGTATATCTCTGCGGATAACAGAGGAACAGCTATGCCAGCCTGGCTACCAGATATTTTTAATATCTGTTTTTCGTAGAAAGGAAAACCAAAATGAAAACTAAAAAACTGAATAAACGCGTTTTGGCTCTGTTTATGACGGTTATGATGTGCATGAGCGGTTTTCAGGTAAGCGTATTTGCGACTGAGGATTCTCCTGGTGGAGAAACTGCGGATACGACTGTAACGGAAACTGTAACATCGACACCGGAATCAACTGAAACTGAAACATCGGCGGAACCGACGGAATCGGAACAGCCAACTGAACCGGAAACGCCGACAGAACCGACGAAACCGGAACAGTCAACTGAACCGACTGATACTACACCGGAAACTTCTGAAAATCCGGAAGCAGTACTGCCGACAGGCGACGGAAGCGGATCTTCGGCAACACCGGAAGAATCGACGGAACCGGGACAGCCAATTGAATCAGTGACGCCGGAAGAACCGATGGAACCGGAACAGCCAACTGAACCAGTGACGCCGGAAGAACCGATGGAACCGGAACAGCCAACTGAACCAGTGACGCCGGAAGAACCAACGAAACCGGAACAGCCAGCTAAACCAACAGAATCTACTGAACCTGAAACATCGGAAACGCCGGAAGAACCGGATGATTCTGAAAACCCGGAACCGACTATACCAGCAGAACCATCAAAAGATGGTGAAGCGGCAGCAGATCCTGAAACGTTACCACCGGCAAATGGCGGAGGCGGCGGAACTTCGGCAACGCCGGATGAAATAGCAAAAACCGAGAATGATCTGAACGATGCAAATGAAAATGTTGAAAAGATCAAAGGCGAAAAAGCTGATGCGGATGCAAAACTGCAGGCAGCTCAAGATGCAGCAGATAAAGCTGCGGAAGAATTAAACGCGGCTATATCTAAAGCAAGTTCGGCGGAAACAACATTTGCGGCAGCTCAGTCGGCATTGGCTAATGCAGTTACCGATGAAGAAAAAGCTCAGGCGCAGTTCGATCTTGATGCAGCACAGCCGATATCGACATCAATAAACTGGTAGAAACAGACGATGCTTTCAACGCAGTTACTGCTGAGGAAATCACCGCGGAAAACATTCTGCCGGCAAGCGAAACGCTCGTAAGCGCAGCAAAGCTATTTGTAGAACTGAGTACACCGCTTCAGGCGCTTTGGCAGCCTAAAGTTTATGATAAGTATGGAGCTGTTGCTAATGCATACATAGATTTTGAGTCTGAACTTGAAAAAACTGTATGGGAAAACGTAGGAGCTAACTTAGGAAAATTTGAGGCAATTTTATCCGGAGGATA
Source organism: Bacillota bacterium (assembly GCA_022790955.1). Taxonomy (GTDB): domain Bacteria; phylum Bacillota; class Clostridia; order Peptostreptococcales; family Anaerovoracaceae; genus JAAVYD01. The sequence goes on along the minus strand of JAAVYD010000091.1, from coordinate 10,645 downwards.
TAATGAACTTGGCGATGCTGTTGTAGTAAGTAGTTTAGAAGATCTCAAGAAAGCAATATTTAAAGGTGCAGATAATATTGAAGTAAAGACCACTATCAATGTTAATGAAAATTTTGAACTTAAGCCAAGTAATGAAAAAAATGTTCTTAATATTAGCTATCATAAAGGTTTTTCAAATACAAATAATGAAATAGCTAATATGTTTAAAGTTGCTGCGAATTGTACATTAATTATTGCTGAAGGTGTAACGCTTACAGGCAGAAAAGATAATACCGGTTCTATAATCTTTGTAGACGGCGGTACGCTTGAAATGAATGGCGGTACTATTACCGGAAACCATAAAGGAACACCTTTGAATGAATCAAAAACAGATTATAGTACTATAAAAAATAAAGAATATACTTACAATGGTGCGGGTGTTTATATAGAATCTGGCAATTTCATTATGAATAGTGGTATTATCAAAGATAATCATACTATTTACTATGAATATGGAGGACTTCCATATACTACTCAAGAAAATCAAAAAATAATAAATAATTATACATTTTTTGATGTAAATAATAAGTATTATAGACCAGTAGGTCAAGGCGGCGGTGTATATATTAAAGCCGGAAATTTCACTATGATAGGCGGTACTATTGAAGATAATCACGCTGGAGAAGGCGGTGGAATCTTTGTTGATGAAAACGCAACTTTCATTATGGGTGATGAAAAAAATAATACAAGTACTGGTTCTGTTAATGATAATATAGCTTATCTTGGAGAAGGCGGCGGCATTTATGTTAGAAGTAACATTGATAAAAATAGTACTATAACGCATGGTAATATTATTGGAAATAAAACCATGGCGGTAGAAGACCTTGGCGGCGGTATTTATGTTGAAAGCGGATATAAATTAACAATCAAAAATGCTTTGATTACTAATAATGTAGCCGCTGGTCTTGGCGGCGGTATAGCAGCTTGTGTTCATGGAAAAACCAGTATTGTTAATGATGACGGCGCAGCCATCTATGATAATAAATCTTTATATAGTAAGGATGATAAAACATATGAGGGTATCCAATATGGCGTTGGTTTTGTAAGAAACCAAAATATGTCAAGATATGCCCAATTTAATTATGGCAATAAAGATTGGTATGATCTTATTGATAGCTATACAAAATGGAAAGAAAATTCCAATTTTCAAAATGCTGCACAGGATTTCTTCAGTGCTGGAAGTAATGCAGAAGTAACTAATAATGATACTCAAATTCCTGGTGCTATTATAAGCGGTGAAATGACAGGTGGCGGTTATGCTAACTGGTCAGGTTATTCTGTTAATAATGAAGCAAGTAATAGTGCAGATTCATATCAAGGTTGGAGTATTAGTGAAAGTGACAAAATAAATAAAACTAATAATAGTCTTATTTATTCAGGTAAACTTGCAGCTTTAACATCATCTCCAAGTGATAAGGATAAGAGTAAAGCTACGTCATCAGCTAAAGTTATAATTAAGGGTAATAAATCAATTAATACTCATGGTGGAGGTATTGCTACTAATGGAATTTTAGTTCTTGGTACGGTTAAATCAGATAAGACTATCGAGGGCTTTAATTTCGGATTAGATCAGAAGGCTATTAAAAAACTTGAAGGCGATGAATTAGAAGCTGATAAATTTGAGTTTGAACTTGTTGCAGGCGATAGCAATAATAATGGTGCATATGTTTCAGAAAAAGAAGCAATTGCGTCTGCAAAAAATAGTGCAAATGGAGATATAAATTTCCAGATCACAGCTAAAGAACTTAGTGATTTTGATGAACTTGATCCAAATAAAACATATACTTTCTATATGAGAGAAAAGGTTGATCCAAAAGTTTCTGATATTGATTTTGATAAGTCAGTTTATAAAATTGTTGTTAAATTAAAACATGATAAGGATGAATCTGTAACAGTTGGTAGTACTAGTGATAACAATTATACGATAAAATATTATATTGGTGAAATTTAATCAATAGAAAAATTCCATGATAGAAATGGAAATTAAATAACTGATGAATCAGATAAAAATGTAAGTAATAATGAACCGCAATTCACCAACATCAAAGGTAGCGGCAAATTTACTATTAAAAAAGTAAATGCTGATAATACTGAAGAAAGTTTATCGAATGCTGTATTTGGCTTGTTCTTAAATGCTGACGCTGAAAGTCCGTTTAAAACAGGAATTACTAACAAAGCTGGTACAGTTGAATTTGATAACTTAATAAAGGGTAATTATATCTTAAAAGAAACAATTGCTCCTACAGGTTATAAAATCAATTCAACTGTATGGACAGTAACTGTAGCCGAAGATTATAATGTAACAATTACAGATGCAGAAAATAATAATTGGTCTTTTAGTAATGATTCTATCTTAACTGTAAAGGATGAACCTATCAAAGGAACCATCCAAGTTACTAAGGAATTTAAGTTTGATCATGAAGATCTTGCGGATTTCAATAGTGATCGTGATAATGTAAAGAAAAAAACATTTACATTCAATCTTTACAAAGGTACAGATATATTAAGCACACCTGTGGATACAGCTAATGTTGTATTAAATTCAGATGGAGCTTATATCGCTGAATTTGAACCTCAGCCTTATGGTACTTATACGATTGTAGAGGTTACTAATGATAATATGAATGGTGACTATTATCAGTGGGATGGTGTCAGTTATTCAAGTAAAGATGGTAACATTACAAATGGTACTGTTGTAACTATTGATAAAAATAATTGCAAGGAAGATAGTATAATTTCCATTACAGCAACCAATAATTACAAACTTGCTCTTGGTAGCCTGCAGATTGAAAAGCATGTATATGGTCTTACTTTAGATGAATTTAAGGAACTCAATAAATTTGATGAACTTAAATTTAACATTACAGGTCCAAGTTATAGTGAAGAAAATGGAAAAGATATATTAACCATTAAAAAATCTAAATTTGAAGAAATTAAAGATGTAGATGGAAAAGTATTATATCTTAAAGGCACATCTAATATAGTTACAGGTTTAATACCTGGTAAATATACTATAACTGAGAATCTTGATACTGCAGAAGTAAAAGATCATGCATTATCACATTCAGTTGCAGATGAAATAACAGTAAATCCTATATTTACTAATATGGTTACTGAATCTAATATTACTACTGCACAATTTAATAATAATTATGCTAAAAACAGTATTGGTATTAGCAAAGTATTAAATGGTGGAGAAAAAACTTTTGCTGGTAAAGTATTTAAGTTTAAGATTAGTGATAGTACAGGTCAACAATATGGAGATATTGTAGAAGTTACGGCAGGTGAAACAAAGTATGTTTATGGATTGCCTGCAGGTAAATATACAATAGAAGAAGTATATGATCCAAATGAAGCATATGAAAAAGGTTATGCATGGGAAGTATTGTATAAGAGCGTTGTTGGTAAAAAAGATGGAACTACAATAAATAGTGATAATAATATTGTAGATATAGAACACGGCGGTAATGCTTTTATTACAGTTACCAACACCTACGATCCTACATCTCTTATTATTAAGAAAGATGTTACAGGAGGTCCGGCTTCAGCAAGTGCGGATAAGGAGTATGTATTTAATGTTACCAATGAAAATGGTTATAATAAAACTGTAACTATTAAAGGTACAGGTGAAACTACTCTTGAAGGATTACTTCCTGGCACTTACACAATTACCGAACAGGATGCTCGTATCGGCGGTTATCGTTGGTCGACGAATATATCTGTAAACGGCGGTGAAGCTGTTGCAGGAGTAAGCGCGAAGGTAACTCTTAAAAACCCTGGTGATGATGCTGTTGTTGTGGTAAACAACACTTACACAAGAATCCCATCAGACGATCCTCTTTCGACTCCGGATCCAAAAGATCCGCCGAAGACACCGGATAATCCAACAACTCCAAGTGATCCGTCAACACCTAACACACCGGAGAACCCAACTGCTCCTGTAGTAGACGTCCCTGATCCGGAAACTCCGCTCGTGGATGTTCCTGAACCTGACGTACCTCTGGCAAATATACCGGAGGAAGATACGCCGCTTTCAGAACTGCCGGAGCCTGATGTGCCTCTGGCAAACATACCGGACGAGGAAACTCCGCTCGTAGAACTTCCGGAAGATATTCCTCTGGCAGCAATGCCTCCTGAGGAAGTACCTTCAGTAGATATCATCGACGAAGATGTTCCAAAAACAGGTGATATGGGCTTTACGATGTTGTGGATGATGCTTTGCTTACTCGCGTTATCCGGAATAACGGCGTCAAGTGTGACTTATTTAAGAAGACGCAGAAAGTAAATAAAGCCAAAGCGTAGTATTTCTTTATAGAAATGCATAAAAATAAACAAACTGCTCGCATTACCGCGGGCAGTTTGCCTGTTTTTGAAATAAAATATAATTTTTAAGCCGACTTTATAACCTCAGCTTCCAGTTCCCTTAATTCATCTAATGATAATAATGGTATATATTTCGCTATTTTTTCCAATGACATATCTCCATCTTTTATCATACTAATAGCCGTTTTTTTTGCTTCATCCTTAGCGTAGTCTTTAACACGATCTTTCACATACGCTTCCAAAATATAATCATCATCAAATAACGACATAAACATATATAAACCCTCTTAAGCTGACTTTATAATTTCAGCTTCCAACTCTTTTAATTCATCTAATGATAATGAAGGTATATATTTCGCTATTTTTTCCAATGACATATCTCCATCCTTAATCATACTGATAGCTGTTTTTTTTGCTTCATCTTTAGCGTAGTCTTTTACATACGCTTTTAAAATATAATCATCATCAAATAATGTCATCATTATATCTACAACCTCCTTTTCCCTGCTTTCAAGATACTTTTTAAGCACATTTCTATCTTTGCAGATGCGTATGGTTTCCGTTATCGCCTTTTTCGTATTACCGTGCAGTTTTCTCTGTTCATTATACACCTTACAGAAGATTATATACTGCCCGATTATATCTTCGCTTTCATGGTATAAAATCTTTACTTCCGCGTCGACCGATATCTTTTTTCCGTTGAAAAATTCTTCGGATAATGTTATTTGATCAGGAATATTTTCTTTGTTTCCTGTAAAAATCATATACAATTCAGGCTCAGGCAGATTAGTTTTTTTACTGCCGTAAAGATTCTGTTTAGTGCGTTTAAAATAATCGTGATACGTTTGTACCATATACATAAGAGCTCGGATTATTATATTAATGCTCCACGTAGACTGACTTTCCATTAGAATCATCAAGCGACTTCCAACGGAAAATCCCAGGTCGTTATATTCCGCATCCACTAATACATGCTTTAACGTTATATCTTCTAAATCTTCCTCCTTTGTATCCAAATCCTCCGGATGAAGCGTTTGATACAATTGAAGCAGATATTTTTTGTCTTTAAATAAATCCTTAAATACACTGTCTTTTATCTTTTGTTTTAGTATATTTTTCCAGTATTATTTTTAAAATAGCGTTTCATTTGCTGTCAATGTTTAATATTATGAAAAACTAATGTGTCAGGGAGTTTCCTGCGATGATTTTTATCTTGATTATATTTTGAATTTTTATATTAATAAATATAGCGTTGAAATATTTTTTGTTTAAGTTATATTAATATTCTAATCCTATTTCCGCAAAAATTTCACTGCGGATGTTCCTGCGAGCATACCTTCATAAACGGCTTTAGCTATCTGCAGCGTGCCGCCTGTGCAGTCGCCTGCGGCGAAGAATCCAGGTACGAATGTCGACATATCTTCATTCAGCATGAGTTTTCCGTTAGCATCGACTATGCCCAGCTTCCTGCCGAGGTCTGCTCCGGAAGCCGTGCCTTCCGCTATGAAAATACCTTCGGTATCGAGCTTTTTCCCGCCGGAAAATCTGACGGAATCGACGCCGCCGTTTTCGCTGCCGCAGATTTCATCTACTTTTTCTTTTATTACTATGAATTTACATCCGTTTTCTGTTTCGGCAAATGAATTTTCGTTAATTTCATCCACAGTGTTAATAATAATATCTTTGTTTTCAGCGTTAATTTTATTTTTAATACAAAAGTCTTTGATATCGACATCGGAAGCGAGCTCCCTGCCGTTTGTGAGCAGTGCAACCATACCGGAGGTCGGAAGCAGGTGAGCGGCTTCATTAAGTGCGTATCTGTCGTTTCCCACCACTGATACATTTGAATTTCTGTAAAAAAACGCATCGCATACGGCGCAGTAGCTGACTCCCCTGCCTTCGTATTCTTTAAGTCCATTGACAGAAGGAGTTTTCCTTACCGTTCCGGAAGCGAGGATGACGCTCTTAGCTTCGTATGTATTTTTTTCCGTTGTGATCTTAAAAGATTCATCGTAAGATATATCGAATACCTCTTCATCTAAGATATTGACTCCGAGCCGCTTTGCTCCTGCGATTCCATTATTAAAAAGCTCCGCTCCGCTTATTGGATCTTCGAATCCATAGTAGTTTTCTATTTTTTCTGTTTTTCCTAAAGCTCCCGTGTCCTTGCCCGTTGCTGCAACGGAAAATCCGCCTCTTACGGCGTAAAGAGATGCGGATATACCCGCGGGACCTTTTCCTATAATAAATACGTCAATCATGGTTTTCTCCGGTTTTAGGCATAATTAAGTTATATAATGTCTGTTCAGTATTAAAATCATCCATAAGAGTTTTAGCTTCTTTAAGAGATTTTTCACGTTTTTCTCTTGATACGTTTGTTTTTACGGCGCGTATAAGCAGATTTTTAGGCGTATGAGAGAAATCTATAAATTCAAGGATCTGAGTTTTGTAGCCTTTAAATTCGAGCAGGGATGCTCTTATAGCGTCTGTGGCAAGGGCAGAGAATCTTTCTTTGATAATACCATATTTTGTAAGGGCAGAAAGTTTGTCGTTTTTTATCTGAGCATTAAGCTCATGCTGGCAGCACGGAACAGACAGTATTACCCTGGTATTCCACATAACGGCGTTGTAAAGAGCGTAATCTGTGGCGGTATCGCAGGCGTGGAGCGTAACGACCATATCTATATCTTCTGCAGTTTTGTAATCGCTTATATCGCCGACTTCAAAATGAAGCCTTTTATAGCCGTATTTTTCCGCGGCGGCATTGCATTTGGCTATAACGTCTGCTTTAAGGTCAAGCCCTGTAATATCGGTTTTTATTCCTTTGATATAAGTGAGATAGTAATACAATATAAATGTAAGATATGCTTTTCCGCAGCCAAAATCTATCATTTTAACTTCTTTAAAATGACATGATTCAACAGCATCATCCACTATTTCAAGGAAACGATTTATTTGTCTGAATTTGTCGCTCATGCTTTTGACTACTTTGCCTTCTTTTGTAAATATTCCCATATCTATAAGAGGTTCGACAATAGTGCCTTCCTCAATTATGCGTTTCTTTTTGTAATCGTGGGAAAGATCGCCGGAAATATCCTGACCGTTCTCGTTTAATCTCTGTACGGTGAAAGTTTTGCCTTCGTCGTTTTTATACGGAATGTCGGCGGCGGAAGGCATGCTTCGTATTTTTTCTTTATTCTGCGCGGGCTTTGGCGCGGCTGCGCTTTTTTCAGCCAGCCTGCTTCCGGCATCCGGTTTTTCCGTTTTGCTGACGAGTATTTTGTCTTTTTTAGAGAATTTTATTTCATAGTCGCAAGATGCGGTAAAAGCGTTTATCTGGCGGAATAAATTCAGCATCATGCCGTCGACATAGGGAATCAGTATTTCCGGCGGAATATTTTTATGATATACCTGCGTGTCCGTAAGTTGCTCCGCCTGATACATCAGCTTATTTTTTATCATCTTGGGAATTATCACTATTTTTTCGTATTGTTGTTCGTTTGAACGCTTATTGCTTATAATTATGCGGGTCGGACCGTCTGCCATGATTTCGTCCATAACGGAAGTCAGTTCTTGATTCATATTAATACTCGTTTCTTATATAATTAGGAATAAAATTTCTTTTTGGATGATAGTTAATGCCTCTGTCTTTAAAATCTTTAATAGTCTTTAGTTCGAGGTCTTCTATCAGCTGTTCTTTAGGAGGTATTCCGTAGATTTTTTTTGTGATAACGCCTCCGGTCATCATAATAGTAACGGGAATAGATTCGATTTCAAACATTTCCGTTAGCTCGGGCTGAGTTTCTACGTTCATTTTAACGATTTTGATATATTCTCCATATTCCTCGTCTAATTCAGCAAGGGCGCTTTCCAGTATGCTGTTCGGTTTGCACCATTCTGCGTACATATCTATAACCACAGGGATTGGGGATAAAATCACAGTATCTTCGTAATTTTTATTAGTAAGGCTTTTTAATTCCATAATAAGTAAAATCCTTTCTGCAAAACATCAATATAGTTAATTATACTATTAAGCTGCATTACTTTTCCACATTATTTATCCACTTTTGCACAGAAATTATACTTAGTTTTCCACAATTAGATAAGATTTATATACATATACACAGGAGTAATCCACAGAAGTTATCCACTTATCCACAGAAAAATGGGGATAAACTTAAAAGTATTCACATCTTATCAACAAAACTGCCCAAAGTCGGGCAATATTGTAAAATGGACAATCAGCGAGTAATCCACAGGATTTATCCACATATCCACAGGCTGACGAGGCTTGGGATAAGTTTATACACAGGACAGCGTGCTGATAATTTACTTAAAATAATAAGTAAAGGTTTATATTTTACACGGTTATTTGTTTATTTATTTTAATATAATTAATTAAAAATATATCGAGGAAATTCAGGGAAATTTGAAGTAAGTTTACGCGATGAAACGCAAATGACGAGGGTTTTTCAGGAATTATATATAATATAAATATTAATTAATATAACTTTTAAAATCACGTCAGTTATGTTAATATATAATCAAAATATTTATAATTTAAATTATCTTAATTATTTAGAAGTATGCTGGCTTTAGCAGTGAGTTTAATTTTTGGAAGGAATATATTATGAAAAGTACAAAAAGCAAATGGTTTTATTTTGCAATGGCGGCAATAATAATAACATTAATATTAGCGGTACGGCTATCATATGTGGAAACGATAATGGATGTGGATGATACTTCTGATGTTATTTTTTATTTTATTGTGGATAACCGCAGCGGCAAATGGACATATATATTTAATTCGGATATGGCTCCAGAGAACAGCAGCTTTGAGATAGATACGGGAAGCATATTAAAGTGCCTGTCGCCGTGCAGGATAAAAAAGACGCCGACGCCTAAAGGTTCGCTGATGCCGGGAGATATGAGATATCAGATACTTATTCAAGATAAAACAAAGCGGGTTGGTTCGTATGTTATGTATTTGGGAAATATTAATTTCGTGGAGAAATCCGGGGAAAAGTATTATTACGAGATAATTAATAGTGATGAGATTATAGAAAAGATAGACAGAATGTTGGATGAAAATGTAAGCGGTCAATATGGCGCTGAAATATGATATGATTTTTTAATAGTATGTACTTGAAATGTAACGCTAAAAACGTTACATTAGATATTGAAAGGAAGTATTTAAGATGGAAAAGACAGCGACGTTAAATTTAAGAGTAAATCCTAAAACAAAAGAGCGGGCAGAATAAGTTTTATCAAAATTAGGAGTGCCTATGTCAACTGCAATTGATATATATTTAAATCAAATTTATCTTACCGGGGATATTCCTTTTTCAGTTTCCTTGCCAAAAGTTCCGGATTCTATAAATGCTTACCTTATGGATAGTGATGAGATTTATGAAAAACTCCTGAAAGGATATGCTGATGTAGAAGCAGGCAGGGTGCAAAATGCATTAGAAGCGTTTGAAAAATTATGTTATTTATTTTCTAAGTAAATTTGTAAACTCAGCAGGAGAAGTATCAGCCATACGCCTGCCAGGCAGGCTTTGCCCATAAAACTGAATTCAGCCACGTAAAGTCTTTTGACAAATTCTCCAGTGCCCATAGCGTAGCACATTAATAATATCAGTAACGGAAACGTCCTCACTTCTTTCGGTATTGATAAGTCGAAATGCAGTAAATATAAATAAAAACCCATAAATAAAAAACTTATTATTATTTCCATATCACACCTTTATAAAAATGAAGCGTTTATTAATATTATAAAGATTAGCATTAAAATAAAAAATAATCAAGGAAGAATGAAAAATATCTTGTGCATACAGGGTATTTTTTAGTATGGGAAGGTGTTAAAATTATGCAGAATATATCTGATATAAAAGCAGTTCTTACTCATGTTTTTGATGATTATGGTATTTCTCGTGCTGTTTTATTCACTTCTTTTGCAAAAGGTACGGCTACAGAAAAAAGCGATATAGATCTTCTTGTGGAAATCAGGCTCCATGGGCTGCATTTTGTGGGATTTATTAAAGCAGTGCGTCAGGCAGCAGGGATACCGATAGATGTTTTAGATGTATCACATATTGAAAACGGTTCGAAAATCGATCACAAAATTCGTGATACTGTAGTTATAATTTAACCCGTTGTGCTATTAGAAAATAAGCTGCTTTATCCTGCTGCAATTATATTCGTTGCCAGATAATTTATTTATCAGTATGCAGATATCATATGCAAAGATTTTAGTCAGCATTCTGGTATAAAGTCCCAATGT
>JAAVYD010000090.1 GCA_022790955.1 Bacillota bacterium | reverse complement strand
GCGGTTTATTTCTCTCAAATTTTTCTTTAGCCATCTTCTTATTTTTCCTCCCTGGGCCCTGCCCTGATTTTTTCTTTCAAAATTAAATATTGGAGCTGCCTAGCAGACTTGAACTGCCGACCTCTTCCTTACCAAGGAAGTGCTCTACCTGCTGAGCTAAGGCAGCACACATTTTATATCTTAAGAACTATTCTAATCACTTTTTGTTTTGATGTCAACCAGTTTTATCTATCATTCAATAGCTCCGCGAGCTTCTTTTTTGAACGGCGTATTGCATTATCAACAGCTTTATGCGTTTTATGCAGTTTTTCCGCAATTTCCTTATATGTTTTGCCCTGTATATACATAATCCATATACAACGCTCCATTTCGGTAAGTATACCATGCAGATTATCCTGAACATATTTTAAACTTTCCTGCATAACGATTAAAGACTCGGGATCTGCATTTTTTTCATCGGCTATTATCTCGCCAAGGGTTTCATCCGCTTCATCATCGTTTGACACTGGACCGTTAAGCGACAGAGAATTATTCAAAGGCAGATGTTTCAGCCTGGATGCTCCCTTAATAGCTGATATCATCTGACGCTGCATGCACAAATTTGCAAACGTACTGAAAGATATTCCTTTCGATGAATCAAATCCCCGTATAGCTTTGAAAACCCCGATCATGCCTTCCTGTATAATATCCTCACGATCCGCGCCCGCCATATAATAAGACGACGCCCGGCGCCTTACTATTTTTTTATATTTCGACAGAAGCACATTTTCCGCTTCTGAGTCATTAAGATGAATCATTTTTATAAGTTCTTCATCGCTTAAGTTATCATACAATATTTTTTTATGCTCAAAGCCTTCTGCGTTTGTCAGATTTTTATCAATCCGCTCTTTTTTATAGGTTAAACCTTTCTTATATTCAGAAATATTTCTGCCTGATAATCTGTTTTCCACACACTCACCCGATATTTTCAATTCCGTTTTCATACATTTTGTATACTTAAATTAGTTTTTAGATATATTAATACTAAATCATAACATACACTTATTATTACTGCAATCAATTTACAGCCCGTTGTCTTACTACTTCGTACATCAAAACAGCGGCAGCGTTAGACGCGTTAAGAGAATTTACGCCGCCTTTCATTGGTATTGATACGCAAAAATCGCATTTTTCCTTTACGAGCCTGCCAATTCCTCTGCCCTCGCTTCCTATAACAATGGCTATCGGGCCTTTAAGATCAGAACTGTAAAAAGCGTCGCCATCCATATCCACAGCCGCTGTCCACACGCCGTTTTCTTTAAGCATATCTATTGTCTGCCCTATGTTTGTCACTCTTGCCACAGCAACATACTCAGCAGCTCCTGCAGACGCTTTTTCCGCAACAGCAGTAACAGCTGCGGCTCTGCGCTTCGGGATTATCACTCCGTGAGCGCCAGCGCCATCCGCCGACCTCATTATAGCTCCAAGATTATGAGGATCCTCAATGCCGTCAAGAACAATTATAAAAGCCGGCTCGCCTTTTTCTTCTGCTTTTATTAAAATATCCTCAACTTCGCAATATTCAAATTCGGATACATAAGCCACCGCGCCCTGATGGTTTCCGCCTCCGGCAGCCCTGTCCAATGCTCCCCTATCTGCATACTGCACGGGAATCCCTCTATCTTTCGCAATTCCCGTTATCTTTCGCACAGAACCCTCGGCATCCTTTGCTAAAAGAATCTTTGTCATCTCTCTGCCGTTTTTAAGCGCCTCGATTATAGGATTTCTGCCTATTATAATATTCTCCGACACAAGATTTTCGATATCGCTGTTTTTCATTAATATATCTCCTGTAAAGAATCCACTGAAACAGCCGCAATTCAGTAATCATCTATTTCACTGCAATTTTCAGCAAATCAAAACAGACTGCCGCCTTTCGCAAAAACTGCGGAACGTATTATCCTGACTTTATATTTGCTGTTCTTTTTGTTCAAATTATAGCATACTAACATACACAAAGCAACTTTCGCAAACTCTGCGGACAATATTAAGCCATTTCAAAATGCAGACCTATCTTCTATATTTAAATCAGCGTTTTTTATCTTATGCACTTGTCGGATAATTCACTCTATTATAATACTTCTTATATCCATTTTAAGTAAACATCTATACTCCAATGAACTGCTTCAATATTCAATATCATACAATTTTTATTATGTTTTTTAGTTTATCCCATGCAGCGTACTTTTTCTCCTTCTACAAAGCATTCAAATATGTATTCTTCGCCGCCGTTACAAAATACGCTTTTCCTTTCTTATCTGATGATTTTCCTGCCTTTTCTATATTCCTTGCTGTTCCTAATCTAAACCTCCTGAGCTGCTTCTTCAGCAATAGCTTTCGAGCCTGTAATTTGCATAGCCATATGAAATACTATTTTATTATAAATATTATAAAAACTGCACTATATTATACGGAGTCATATTATCTGAATTTGCAGGGATACATTTTTTATCAAATCCGCCTCTTCATACGCTTTAATATTATCCTCATCCTTTATAATTATATTTATATAACCGGATTCATTTTCGTTGTATACTATATTTCCGTCTTCCGCGAATACTGCGCAGCTCATTTCCGTTATAAACACAGCTGCCGCTGCAATTATTCTTAAAATCAGTTTCATATTTCCGCCTAATTTTATTATGCCAATTAAAATATAATTTTTAGAAATGTACTATTATATAATATAAAACAGAAAAACTTTTTATTTTATCCGATAAATTAATAACGTATACTGCATATTTTAATTTCAAAAAATAAACCGCCCGAAGTGTTTAACCCCTCGAACGATTTTTATATTAATTTCATATTAATTTTTTACTTAAAACAAGCTGAATTTATTAATCTTTTCTACTTTATTAAAAAGCCGATTCTATTACAGTATTCCTGTCTGTTATGATATCGCCGACCTCAAAGCTGGCGACTCAGCTTTTTCATTAACGCATCGCCTGTATACAGCAAAAACGTACGTTATGCCGTTTTCACAAACAGGTTCGCTCCGCGAACTCAGCTCCCACTCAGTACCTCTCAGCTCCGAAGGAAGCCAGGTATCCGCTTCAAACTCCGCGTCTATCTCTGTGATTAGCGCTTCACTGCAAAAAGGCAGCAGCAGATTATAAATCTGCCCTCCGCCTATTACAAAAACGTCCGCTGCGCTTCCTGTACGATTAAGCAGTTCGTTTATATCGGCGCACACCTCAAATCCATCTGCGGCTTTAACGCTCCTCGACAAGACTATATTGCGTCTGCCCGGCAAAGGTCTTTTCCCCGGCAGGGATTCCATAGTCTTTCTGCCCATGACTATGGTATTGCCCATAGTTTTTTCTTTGAAGTACGCCATGTCGCCGGAAAGTTTTATAAGAAGATCTCCCTTAAAACCTATTCCGTTTCTTCTGTCCCCTGCCGCTATCAGCGTCATAAAAATCTCCCCGCAAAATTTTGAAATATACTGTTAAATTTCTGATATAGTTATAATTATATCTCGATTTATACCCATTGCCGCTTTAACTTAAAAATTCTTAATTGCCGCAGCAAATTCAACATTACGCCGCTATCTTCTTTCAATCTTTATTTCTTCCGTTTCCGCTATCTCCAGGGCGCGTTTTATAAGACATTCCATACGATCCCTATCCTTTTTAAGATCAAGATATCCTATCAGCGCTTCAAATGCAGTCGCTTTCTTATATATTTTTGGCGATACATTATGCGGCATAGAGGTAATCTTATGATTTTTGCCGCGTCTTGCTACTGCAGCCTCCTCTTCGCTCAACTCAGGCATAAGAACATCTAAAATCTTTGCCTGCGCCTCTGCCCGAACATAATTTACTGCCGCGTAGCTCAGTTTATCTGGGCGCGCGATCCCTTTTTCAAAAACATGCCTGCGCACGTACATTTCGTAAACAGCATCCCCTATAAAAGCAAACACAGATGTATTTACAGCTGTAAGGTTTCCGTTTCCTTCCTGTCTCTTCTCCGCCGCGGCTTCTTTTTGTTCCTTACTCATTCCTTAGGTCCTACCATCTTTTCTGGTCTTACAAACTCGTCAAACTGTTCTTCTGTAAGAAGTTCAAGCTCCAAAGCAGCTTCTTTAAGAGTGATTCCGTCGCTGTGCGCCTTCTTCGCTATCTTTGCGGCATTTTCATATCCGATATGCGGATTCAGTGCAGTCACGAGCATCAGCGATTTTTGCAGATTTTCGGCTATTTTTTCTTCGTTAGGACGAATTCCCGCGACGCAGTTATCATTAAATGAATTCATAGCATCTGCCAGCAGTCTTGCAGATTGTATAAAATTATAAATTATAACCGGCATATATACGTTTAACTGAAAATTACCCTGCGACGCTCCTATCCCAATCGTAACGTCGTTTCCCATCACCTGCGCAGTCGCCATCGTAAGCGCCTCGCACTGAGTAGGATTCACCTTGCCCGGCATTATCGAACTTCCCGGTTCGTTCTCCGGAATGAATATCTCGCCGATCCCGCATCGCGGTCCCGAAGCAAGCCACCTTACATCGTTCGCAATTTTCATAAGATCGACCGCCAGAGCCTTAAAAGCTCCATGCACATAGGCTATCGGCGATTTGGAAGTAAGCGACTGAAATTTATTGGGAGCAGATTTAAACTCCTCGCCTGTTAATTCTGAAATGATAGCTGCCGTTCTCGCGCCAAAATCCTTATGAGCGTTAAGACCCGTGCCCACGGCTGTGCCGCCTATGGCAAGATGCAGCAGATGTCTGCACGCTTCGGCTATCATAGACCTGTCCTCCTCAAGCATGGCTGACCAGCCGCTTATCTCCTGACCCAGCGTAATGGGCGTCGCATCCTGCAGATGCGTTCTTCCTGTTTTTATAATATCCATATATTTCTCAGATAAATCTGAAATTTTTAATTGAAGCCGATCCAACGCAGGAATTACGCATTCGTTTACCGCCTCCACAGCGGCGATATGCATAGCTGTCGGAAAAGTATCGTTTGAACTCTGAGAACAATTAACATGATTATTCGGATGCAGTTCTGTCTTTCCGCCGGAAAGCTCTTTCGCCCTGTTGGCAACTACTTCGTTAACGTTCATATTGGACTGAGTGCCGCTTCCCGTCTGCCATACGACCAGTGGAAAATTTCCCGCAAGATTTCCCGCAAGAATCTCCTCACAGACTTTAACAATGAGCTCTGAGCGCTCTCCGTCCAGCATGCCCAGTTCCGCATTAGCGATGGCTGCTGCCTTCTTCAATACAGCAAAACCGCGTATTACTTCATCAGGCATTTTTTCTGTTCCTATTTTAAAATTTTCAAAACTTCGCTGGGTCTGAGCGCCCCAATATTTATCAGTCGGCACAGGGATTTCTCCCATAGTATCGTGCTCGATCCTGTAACCTTCTTTTGACATACTATCCTTTCCGATCTTATACTTTGCATAAATACGCATAAACTAATTGCCTATCGCAGGAATCAGCTATCTCTATGAATTTCACAAAAGAGTTTCTCAATCAATTCGATATTCTCAGCAAAGCCGTATGGAATTTTATATTTATATTAACCCGCTGCGCTATTAAATTGGCTTGTTTTAGCAGTATTATAATCAATAACGCAATATATTGATAAACAATAAACATGATTTATAGTAAAATTGCAAAATGACTCATTAGATAATCATACTATTGTAAACTATTTCTGTTTATTGTATTGATTTCTGTTTATGATACAATATATTGATATTGAATATCTAATTTTTATTAGCACAACGCGTTATTCTAATATTTTAATCTTCTTTCAAACCTGTCTTTGAAAAGCAAATCATCTCTATTATTTATAATCTGCTTATGCCGCTCTTTACGGCTTCGTCCGCCACCGCCTGAGCAACCGCTTTTACTACTTTAGCATCGAATGCGTCAGGAAGTATATAATCGGCTTTAAGCTCCTGATCCGTAATAACAGAAGCGATAGCGTGAGCTGCAGCAATCTTCATTTCGTCTGTAATCATGCTCGCTCTCACATCTAAAGCGCCGCGGAATATTCCCGGAAAACACAGTGCGTTATTTACCTGATTAGGGAAATCGCTCCTGCCCGTACCGACTACCGCCGCGCCCGCCGCTATCGCTTCATCCGGCATGATTTCCGGCGTAGGATTTGCCATAGCAAATATTGTAGGATCATTTGCCATAGTACGCACCATATCCTGAGTAAGCGCACCTTTTACAGAAACTCCCATAAATACATCTGCTCCTTTTACAGCGTCCGTTAGAGTTCCCTGCAGCTTATTTTTATTAGTCACCTTTGCGATCTCCTGCTTTGCGGAGTTATTCCTTGGATTTCCGTCCCAGATGATACCTGCGCTGTCGCACATTGTTATTTCGCCGAAATTCATAGCGAGCAGCATCTTTGCAATAGAAATTCCTGCTGCCCCTGCGCCGTTTATCACGATATTGAGTTCGCCCATTTTCTTTCCTGTAAATTTTACGGCGTTAAGAAGACCGGCGGCGGCTATTATAGCCGTTCCGTGCTGATCGTCATGAAAAACGGGCACGTCGCATTCCTCTATTAATGTCTGCTCTATTTCAAAACACCTCGGCGCAGAAATATCTTCCAGATTTATTCCCCCAAAGCTCTTAGATATATTTTTAACGGTTTCTATTATAGTTTTAGTATCTTTCGAATCTATACATATCGGAAAAGCATCTATATCGGCAAAACGCTTGAAAATAGCACACTTGCCCTCCATTACTGGCATAGCTGCGCTCGGACCTATATCTCCCAGCCCTAAAACAGCCGTACCGTCCGTTATTACTGCAACAAGATTTCCTTTTCTTGTATAATCGTAAACAGCTTTTTCATTTTCAGCGATCTCAAGACACGGCGCAGCAACTCCTGGAGTATACGCCACTGCAAGCTCTTCTCTTGTTTCTATTTCCGCTCTCGATATTACTTCGATCTTACCGTTCCATTCTTTATGTTTTTTTATAGCTAACTCATTAGTATCCATTTATCATTTGCAAAACTTTTATATAAAGTTCCGCAGCTCCTTTCATTTTATTTGTTATTTGCGTATATTTTAATTTTACAGGCTTAAAGGTCATTATCCCAGTAAAGACATAAATTCTTCAACACAGCGGTCAAT
This sequence comes from Bacillota bacterium, assembly GCA_022790955.1. GTDB lineage: Bacteria > Bacillota > Clostridia > Peptostreptococcales > Anaerovoracaceae > JAAVYD01. Next base: position 22,624 of record JAAVYD010000090.1, on the reverse strand, counting down.
CATTTTAAGATCAGGTTTTAAAATAACTTCTACTCCTACGCTGCTGCATATATGAGATATAGCGCCGAATATCTTTGCATCTCTTACATAAACCTTACCCGGTCTGCCCTTTTTCTCTATATACGATATTATAGTATTCATTGCGACATCCTGGGGCTTGTCTTTCATATCGAAAAAATGCCTGCTTTCCACTGAATGTTTATCTACATTGCAGAGCATACTCATTCTCGGATAAAATAAACGATAATTATGAATCAGCAACCTTTCCGGAGTCGGAATGTACGGCATATCAAATTCAATTTTAGCGCCTGTACTGCGTTTCTTTTTCAGTTTTCTTATGAGGACTTCATTTTTAACTGTACAGCTTTCTATAACAGTTTCTATTTCTTCCACAGGAGGCAGCAATTCATTTATCCATGTCTGCCTTTCTTCATCAAATCTGCGTCTTATGCGCTTGCCATTGTTTTCTTCTGCCTGTTTGCCGCTCTCAGTTAGCTCTTTAACAGCTTCATAAAGTTCATTCATAACAAACGTCAGCGTCTTTGCTTCATCTTCTTCCAAATACCAGGGCTCAAATCCTACTTCATGTATCCTGAACCGAGGGCGGTCAGCCTCGCTGTCGTAATCGCAGCCGGCCTTTTCCTCAGACTCAATATCACGTTTATTAAGTTTGGTTTCCGTCTGCCAAGTACACTCTATGCAATTTTTCTGATTCATACTGACATATTCTGGCTGATCCATAGAATTAATATAATTAGACAGGCTTACCAGTCCTTCCTGTCCTTTATAAACAGAAATACCTGCGGTTTCCTCGCACATTCCCGCAACTGAACAATAATACGGTTCGGCGCTGTTTTTTAAATATATTTCAGCAAAATCTACCTCGCAAATATATTCCCACGGACGCAGGCTGTACAGCTTATCAGCCGCCCCGTATAAATTTTTCCATGTTTCAGCCGCAACAAAATCCTTATTTGTATTTTCCATACCTGGCATTATCATGTTTTTCATACCTGACCCGCTTTCGTTACTGATACTTTTATTTTTATAAAAGTCTTTATTCATTATTCATTATCTTATTATTCGTTATTTTCTTTAGTGTCAGGGGGAGTCTTAAAAACAAATTTTTTAGAATCTGGATCAAAAGCGTTAATATCACTGTAAACCTCAGTGCCGCTCGGCATATTTTTCTTATAAAGCGCGTTATCTATGCCTCTGCAGACAAACATGTATATAGTCGCGAATACCGGTACTCCAAGCACCATGCCTACAAATCCAAATAGACCTCCTCCAACTAAAATGGAAAATAATACCCAGAAGCTCGGAAGCCCTGTGGAATCGCCCAGAATCTTAGGGCCCAGTATATTTCCATCTATCTGTTGGATTATAATTATATAAATTATAAAATATAAACTCTTTAGCGGATCTATCGTAAATATTATTATAGCGCTTGGTATCGCTCCGATAAACGGACCGAAGAACGGAATTATATTGGTTACTCCAACTATTACGCTCACCATTACCGTGTACGGCATATTCATCAGCGATAAAACTATGAATGTTATAAGCCCTATAATGAGTGAATCCAGCAATTTGCCAGATATAAAACCGCTGAATATTCTGTGAATCTTTTTCGTATCGGATATTATCTGGTTCGCATTCTCCGGTTTAAACAGAGCGTATGCCAGTTTTTTTGCCTGGGCGCTGAAATTTTCTTTACCGTTTAGCATATATACGCATACTATGAAGCCGACTATAAGGTCGAACAAAAAACTTACTGCGTTTATAACGCCTACGGTTATGCCGTCGATAAGACCGCTTATGACAGGCTGCACATAGCCCTCAAGCATCTTTAGCAAACTTTCTTCAAATCTGTCTATGTAAGATATGGCGTATTTTGCCATATCCGGATAATCCTTTAATAATTGAAATACCCATGTGGAAAATTTATCCAAATTTCTTGGAAGGCTTTCCACTATCCCCCACAAACTCTGCATAACCTGCGGACCTGCTAAAAGAACCAGCCCCAGTACAACTATTACAAACAGCAGCAGGCTTATAAACGTGCTTATGATTTTCGCCACAGCCCGGGGTTTTTTCAGCAGCCGGATTTTTGACAGCCATATTTCGATCAGTCTTTCCGTATAATTGTACACCGGCAAAAGCAGATACGCTATAACTATACCTAAAATTATAGGCATGAGTACGTTGCTTAATTTTCCCATAAAACTTCCTACCTGGGACATCTGCGTAAGAACCAGATAGAACACTATACTCATACATATAACTATAAATGCCGTAACTCCCCAGGCAATATGCTCTTTTCCAATAGAAAACCTTTTTTTCTTTTTTATTGATTTATTTTCCACTGTGATTCCCCTGAATTCTGCTAATAGAATTTCTGGTTTTCTTCTATTAATTTTAAACTGTATCTATAATATATTCAATAAGAATAAACTTTTTGCTTTATTGCGTTATAATGCGGATATCTTAGGTCCCTGCGGAGTATCCTCAACAGCAAATCCCTTTTCCTTTAAAATATCCCTTATTTCATCCGCTCTCTTAAAATCCTTAGACTTTCTTGCCTGCTGGCGCTCTTCCGCAAGGTCTTTAACTTCCTGCGGAATATTGTCTTCCGCGCCGTCGGATAATATGCCAAGAACTCCGGTAAGCTCGGAAAGAAGCTCCAGACACTTTTCAGCCAGTTCTTTTGAGCAGCCGTTTTTGATATCGGTATTTATATCTCTGATAAGCTCAAAAACCACGCTTATTGCATCCGCTGTATTAATATCGTCCTCAAAGGCTTCGCTGAATTTTTCCTTATACTTTTCAAGATCGCTGAAAGCGACTTCCTCCTGCGGAGTAAGCCCGCCGTCGGCTCCGTTTTTCGCAAGATGCTCCAGATTGTTCTTTGCGTTATGCATTCTCGCAAGCGCGTTTTTAGACTGCTTCATAAGCTCCTCGCTGAAATTCACGGGACTCCTGTAATGTCCGCTGAGAAGGAAATAGCGTATCTCCTCTCCCGTATAATCATTTAAAATATCGCGCACTGTGAAAAAATTGCCCTTTGATTTAGACATCTTTTCGTTATCTATCGTTACATAACCGTTGTGAAGCCAGTAATTCGCGAAAGTCCTGCCTGTGTAAGCCTCCGTCTGAGCTATTTCGTTTTCATGATGAGGAAACGCAAGATCCTGACCTCCCGCGTGGATATCTATGGTTTCGCCGAGATATTTATTGGACATAGCCGAACATTCTATATGCCAGCCCGGTCTGCCCATGCCCCAGGGACTCTGCCATGCCGGCTCGTCTTCCTGTTTTCTCGCCTTCCACAGAGCGAAATCCAGCGGATCATGTTTTCTTTCATCTACGCCTATTCTCGCTCCCGATTCCAGATCGTCTATATTCTGCCCGGACAGCCTACCGTAATTTTCAAACTTCCTCGTACTGTAATAAACATCGCCGTCAAGCTCATAGGCAAAGCCCTTTTCTATAAGGACTTTGATAAATTCTATTATTTCATTAATATTCTCCGTCACTTTCGGATAAACGCTTGCAGGTTTAAGATTAAGCGATTTGGCGTCCTTCAGAAATTCATCTATATATTTTTCGCTGATCTCGGAAGCCGGCACGCCTTCCTCGCGGGATTTATTTATTATTTTATCATCTACATCGGTAAAATTTTGCACATATTTTACTTTTTTGCCTTTATATTCGAGAGATCTGCGCAGCGTATCGAAAACGACTGCCGGACGGGCGTTGCCTATGTGTATATAGTTATACACTGTAGGTCCGCAGACATATATTTTTATCTCGTTTTCATCAATAGGGATAAACTCCTGCTTTTGTCGGGTCATCGTATTGTATACTTTCATTTTAATCGACTTCTCCTTTGTTTTTAATTAAAGATTCCAGATCTGAAACGCATGACATGCAGCCATCCGATGTAAAATCCGAAGCGCATATCCCGCAGTTCTCCGTATCCTTCTTATGATAATGCTGAAGTTCGGCTTCCAGAGAAACCACCCTGTTTCTCAGACAGTTGAGTTCTGTCGCCACAGGATCAGGCAGATCTATCTGACACATATCCTCCACCAGAATATTATTTCTTTTAACGATGCGTCCCGGAATCCCTACCACCGTGCAGTTGGGCGGAACTTCCTGCAGCACTACCGCGCCCGCTCCTATCTTTGAATTATCTCCAACTTTAAAAGGTCCAAGCACTCTCGCCCCCGACGATATTATCACATTATTTCCAATAGTAGGATGACGTTTTCCTACATCCTTTCCGGTACCGCCAAGAGTAACCGCCTGATAAATAGTAACGTCGTCGCCTATCTCCGTAGTTTCTCCTATAACGACCGCCATGCCGTGATCTATAAAACAACGCCGTCCGATCTTAGCTCCCGGATGTATTTCTATTCCTGTCTTATGCCTTGTTCTCTGGGAAACCCATCTCGCAAGAAACTTGGCGTTGTGATTATACAGCCAGTGCGCCCATCTGTGCCATATAAGAGCGCGGACTCCCGGATAACATAGAAACGTTTCAAACTTGGTGCGCGCAGCCGGGTCTTTAGCCATAACATTCTCTATATCTTCTTTTACCGATCCAAAAAAGCCCATTCTCTCCTCCGAACTATCTGCGTATCTGTTAAAATCCGCAGAAAACTATTTTTAATTTAAAATCATCTCTATTGGTTTATTATATGATTATATGACAGTTATGCACACATTTTCAACCATTAAAAACTTGTATTTTCAATATTAACAAATATAATCTGCCGCTTGGCTTAAATTGATAACGTCAGCATCGCCAGATCGCCGCCTGTATTTATAATGCTGCGTTTCGATCTTTTTTGCAGACGCGGGCGCGTACCCGGAACAAGATATTTGTCTTGCCGTCGCATACGGCTTTTCTCATACCGGATATAATGAAATTTATATCTCTTTCTGTTTCGCGCTTATGTATTCCGATGGAGCCGCCCGCATGTATGCGGCAGGATACGGTGCGCATATTTTTATCGCTGCACATTTTAGCGGACATTTCGCCTGTACCGCCGTTCTATTCCCGGAATCGCCGTTTCGCTTATTTTATTAAAATCTATAAGCATATATTTTCCTTCCTGAATTTTATCTGCTTCAGCCGACAGGATTCGTCGCTTATGATGTTGGTTTCCGATCTAATATATTTATAATAAGCTATCGGCAATAAAAAATAAACGGAAAGACTATTCCTCCGTTACTGCTTAGAGGGCAGGCTTTCCGTTTGTCTTTTGCAATTCTTGCGAACGGCTGAAAACACCGCGTCAGTCTTATTTATACAGTTTCTACTCTGATACTCTTCATCTTTTGTTCTGTTCTCGGATTATCCATCATATCTCTTTCTGTATTTACGATGGTATCCGCAGCTTCCATTCCTTCGAGAACTCTGCCAAAAGCGGCATAATCGCCGTCGAGATGCGGAGAATCTGCAACCATAATGAAAAACTGAGAGCTTGCAGAATTAGGATCCATAGAACGCGCCATAGATAAAACGCCTCTTTCGTGCTTGAGATCGTTCTGATATCCGTTAGATGCAAATTCTCCCGGAATCTTCTGATCCGAACCGCCCATGCCCGTACCCAGAGGGTCGCCGCCCTGAATCATAAATCCAGGAATAACTCTGTGGAAAATCAGACCGTCGTAAAAACCTGAATTAGCCAGCGTTTCAAAATTCGCAGAACTTATAGGCGCTATCTCCGGATAAAGCTCTCCTGTCATTATATCCCCGTTTTCCATCTCAATAGTAAACTTCTTCATTTAATTAATCCTCCATTTATATTAACCCTGAACTCTTATATTTTTATTGCCAATTATATGTTAATCTATTATACATCTAAATTGCATTTATATCAAACTATATATATTATTAACGAACGTTTATTTCCTGCATGATAAATTCAATCGCGCTTTTTACAGCCTCGTCAGCCGTGAGCTCCGTCTTTTCGGATTCTTTTCTCAGCTTGTATTCCACAATGCCTTCCGGCGCTCTCTTGCCCACTGTAATTCTTACCGGTATTCCGATCAGATCGGCATCCTTAAACTTAACGCCGGGACGCTCGTCGCGGTCGTCCAACATAACTTCTATGCCCTGCTTTGCAAGCTCTGCTTCCATCTTTTCTGCCAGCGACATCTGCACATCATCATTAGCCTTTACCACGGTTATTATAACGTGATAAGGAGCTACCGCAGGCGGCCATATTATTCCGTCGTCGTCATGATGCTGTTCTACTACTGCTGCAAACGTTCTGCTGACGCCTACGCCGTAGCAGCCCATCACTATATCGTGCTCTTTCATGTTCTGATCTTTATATACGGCGCCCATAGGCTTGCTGTACTTTGTACCGAGCTTGAACACCTGCCCAACCTCTATACCTCTTGTCATTTTAACGGGAGCTCCGCACACAGGACACGGATCGCCTTCTTTTATCATCTTTATATTTGCTGCGATATCAGCGGTATAATCTCTTTCGTAATTTAAATTTTTAATATGATGATCCGCTTTATTCGCGCCCGCGCACAGATTTTTTAATCCCGTAAGCTCGCTGTCCACTACTACTTTACAGTTCTTCAGCCCGCGGGGTCCTGTAAATCCGCCTACGCAGCCCGTTATCTCAGCCATCTTTGATTCATCCGCAAAAGCGATGGCATATTCGGCAACGCCGAGAACGTTAGCCAATTTAAGTTCGTTTACTTCGCGATCGCCGCGTACAAACGCAGCAACATAACCGTTTACTTTCATATCGTCGTCATAAGTTTCGTAAAGCAGCGCTTTTATAGTCTGCTTCTTGTCCATGCCCAGATACTCAGCCACAGCGTCTATCGTCTTTGTTCCAGGCGTAAATACTTCCTCCATAGGAAGCATGACTTCGTCGGACGGTTCAGCGTCTTTGCATACGGCGCTCTCATCCGTAGCAGCCATATTGCATGCTTCGCAGTACGCAATACTGCTCTCACCATTATCCGCAAGAGCCGTAAATTCGTGGGAACCGCTGCCGCCTATGGCGCCGTTATCCGCTTCAACAGGTCTGAAATCAAGCCCGCAGCGTGTAAATATTCTGCCGTAAGCATCGTACATTTTCTTATAACTTTCATCTAAACCGGCTTCATCCTTATCAAATGAATATGCGTCCTTCATGATAAATTCGCGGCTTCTCATAAGCCCGAAACGAGGACGCGCTTCATCTCTGTATTTAGTCTGTATCTGATATAAAATGACAGGAAGCTGCCTGTGAGAGCTGACTTCTTTTCTTATTATATCCGTAAAAATCTCCTCATGAGTAGGCCCAAGACAAAATTCGCGGTCGTTTCTGTCGTTTACGCGCCACATTTCCGGTCCATAAGCGGACCATCTGCCCGATTCCTCCCAAAGCTCCGCAGGCTGAAGAGCAGACATCAGGATTTCCTGACCGCCTTCGGCATCCATTTCTTCTCTTACTATATTTTCTATTTTTCTTAGAACCCTGTAACCAAGCGGCATATATCCGTATACCCCCGAAACCAGTTTTCTTATCATTCCCGCCCTGAGCATATAAATATGGCTCGGAAGCACCGCCTCTGCAGGCGCTTCTCTCAGCGTGCGTATATACATCTTTGACATTTTCATGCCGCAAATCCTCCTAAAACTATTCTGTAAACCTTATCGCTTCAGCCTCCGCTGTTAATTGACGCCGACCATCGCCACCGACGCCGCTGCCTGAGCTGCTATGCCTTCTTCCCTGCCCGTAAAACCGAGCCTCTCCGTAGTCGTACCCTTTATATTAATCTGTGACACGGAAATTTTCAAGACCTCGGCAATATTTTTCTGCATTTGTTCGATATACGGCGCGATCTTCGGCTTCTGGGCGATCACGACAGCGTCTATATTAATAATTTTAAACGACCTTTCGCTAAGAAGTCCGCCCACACGTTCCAAAAGCCGCAGGCTGCTTATTCCTTTGTATTTCGGATCGCTGTCGGGAAAATGCCTGCCTATATCTCCGAGCGCCGCAGCGCCGAGAAGCGCGTCCATAACCGCATGAATAAGAACGTCAGCATCAGAATGACCCAAAAGCCCGCGGTCATGGGGAATATCGACTCCTCCGAGAATCAGCTTTCTGCCCTCTGCAAAAGCGTGAACGTCGAATCCGGTTCCGGTTCTCGGCATAAGCCGGATTAGATCATTAATATATTCTGAACTTTTCTGAGAAATCTGCATTTTTTCCGAATGATCCGCGTCGGTTTTATATAAATTTTTAAATCTCATCATTTTTTATTTTCTTTAAAATCCGTATATTTTTCTTGCGATCTGATTCTGTCCTGCCTCCATTAAAACCTGCCTGACGGCAAGACTGTCCGCTTTTTTAAAATTCCGTTTTATCTGTTATGCTGATGGTATCCATAATAAGCTCTGCAATCCAGATATCCGCAGGAGTAGTTATCTTAATATTGTTTTCGTCGCCGTCTGTTATTATCACATCGCGACCCATAGCTTCGAGCAAAGACGCGTCGTCTGTGAAAACGGACATGGGATCTTTGAGCAGATTTTCATATGCTTCCAAAATCAGCTCTGTTAAAAATCCCTGAGGAGTCTGGACTGCCCGCAGCAGCTCCCTGTCCGGCGTGCCCGCCGCCGTGAGTATTTCAGCCTGATCTTCTGCTTCCGCGCTGCCGGAACCATTAATACCTTCTCTATCAGAAACCCGCCTGCTTTTATTTACAGTCTTTACCGTATCCTTTAATCTGATACCCGGAACAGCCGCCCCAAAAGCCTCACAGCCCTCTATAACGTCGTCTATGACCCTGCGGGAAACAAAAGGTCTTGCTCCGTCGTGGATAAGCACGATACCGCTGTCTGACGAAAGCTCTTTAAGCGCCAATCTTACGGAATCCTGACGTTCTCTGCCTCCCGCGATTATCTTTGCCACTTTTTTAAAACCATAAGGTTCTGTTATCTGCTGCCTGCACAGCTCCTCCTCGCCTTTTCGCACCGTAATTATAATTTCATCCACCGTTTCATGCTCGTTGAAAATCCTTACGGAACGCGCTAAGACAGGCATATTTCTTAATTTAATGTACTGTTTATTCAATCCGCCGCCCATCCGTTTTCCGGATCCGGCGGCGGCGATTATAACGCTTACTTTTTTATCTTTATGCATATATTATTCTATTTATCGTTTTTCGGACGCGCAAATATCATACGTCCTGCGGATGTCTGAAGCACGCTCGTCACTACTGCTGTGATCTCGGCGTCAATAAACTTCCTGCCTTCCTCTACTACGATCATTGTGCCGTCGTCAAGGTAAGCGAGAGCCTGACCATGTTCCTTACCTTCTTTTACCGGTGTAAGTTCCATTTCCTCTCCCGGCAGCACCACAGGCTTTAACGTATTTGCCAATTCATTAATATTTAAAACCGGTACTCCTTTTATTGCGGCGACCTTATTTAAATTATAATCATTCGTAACGACTTTACCGTTCATGATAGACGCTAATTCTAACAATTTTACGTCTACTTCCTGAAGAGCCTTTATGGATTTTTCCGAATCTGTGTTCCTGATCTCTACGCCGTACTGAGTCTGTATCTTATTTAAAATATCAAGCCCGCGCCTTCCCCTATTGCGTTTCAGCGAATCGGAAGAATCCGCTATATGACGCAGCTCAACCAGAACAAATTCGGGAATCACTATCTGACCTTCTATAAAGCCGGTTTTCATTATATCCGCAATCCTGCCGTCTATTATAACGCTCGTATCCAGTATTTTGGGCGACATATCTTTCGTCTTTTTAGCCGAGCCTCTTGCAAATCCCGCGCCCCGCGCCGATGTTATAGAACGCAGTCCAGCGGTTATCTCCTGAGCTTTTTTTACGGCTATATACGTACCCGTATAACCGAGAAAAATATATACTATAATAGAAATCACCGTAGGAATTATAGGAATATTCAGACCGCTCCACAGAGGGCTCATAAGAAATGCGAATATCAATCCCACTAAAAGACCTATGGTTCCGCAGACAAACTCCTGAATTGGGACTTTTTGTAGTTTGCTGTCGAGTTCCTGAGCTAATTTTTCAAAGCCTTTTTGCACTTTAGGAGCAATAAAATAGAATATGAGTCCGGTTAAAATTGCACAGACCACACACAACACGATAAAAACAGGACCTTTAAGCATGCTTTTTATCGGCGGTATAAATCCAAGCAAATAGTCTAATAAAAATGAAATACCTGATCCAAAGCACATACCAAGCAAAGTAAAAATCGCTCTGTAAAATCTCTTTATCATTTTTTATGCCTTCCTCCTTTCTTTAAAATTTGATCTTGAATGATCATAGAAACCTGAAAAACAGCTCAGGCGGGGCTTTCTCCCGCTGTTAAACTATTTTCGCATAATTTCAATGTAATTATATACCAGTATACATATTTAGTCAATACGCAAACTTGATAAGTTATAAAATAACATTAAAATCATCCTTGCTGTTTTCAAGTTTATATAATATATAGTATTATGTATACTTTACCAGCGTCAAGAGAAATATAATTTTTTCACATCATCATCACAAACATATTACATTAATGTTATACTATAACTTAAACAACAGCACAGCAAACCGGCTCCGCCCGGTATAATTACTGCATTCTTACTAAACAGCCCCCGTAAAGAAAGGACGGCAGCTCATGGCAAAACTTTTGATCGTTGACGACGAAGAAAAAATCAGAGAGGTGGTAAAAGAATACGCTGAATTTGACGGCTACGAAGTTACCGAAGCAGGCGACGGCATGGAGGCCATATCTTTATGCAGGCTCCACAATTACGATCTTATAATAATGGATATAATGATGCCCAAACTGGACGGCTTTTCCGCCTGCAAGGAAATACGCAAGGCAAGCAGCATTCCTATAATAATGATGTCCGCAAGAGGCGAAGAATACGACAAACTGTTCGGTTTCGAGCTCGGCATAGACGACTACGTTACAAAACCGTTCAGCCCTAAGGAACTCATGGCGAGAGTAAACGCCGTGCTTTCAAGAAGCGCGCCTGCAGAAAAGCGCGAGTCGACTTCCGTTATGACTTTCGGAGATCTCGTTATAGATATACTCGGCAGAAGCGTTTCCGTAAAAGGTGAAAAAATCGAGCTCACCCCAAAGGAATACGATCTTTTGTTTTATCTTGTGGAAAACAGAAATATAGCTTTATCGCGGGATAAACTTCTGCGGGACGTATGGGGATACGATTTCTTTGGCGACGACAGAACTATCGACACTCATATAAAAAACCTAAGAAATAATCTCGGTCCCTACAGGGATATGATAGTAACGCTCAGGGGGGTTGGCTATAAATTTGAAACCGAAAACTGATTTTTCATATAATGCAAAAAGTTCAGATTCAAAAAAACGCGACACGTATGGATGGAGATATCCGCTGAACCATAACGGAAAGCGCGCTACCATAGGCAATCGTATTTTCCTTTATTTCGCAGTATTTACGATAGGTATAATGCTTGCTCTTTGGCTGCTGCAAATCCTGTTTTTCCAAACATTTTACCAGATAATGAAGGTATCCGAACTTAAAAATACAGCGTCCACCATAGAAGAAAGCTACGGCAAAGAATCATTTTATGCGACAATATCAACGCTTACCTATCGTTCCGATATTTTCGTTCAGGTGGAAAGCCACGGCTTCGTCATCTGCGAAGCGGGTTCAAACCCGGGAGAAAAATTAGATTCTTTCGCTATATCGTACAACCGCGAAATTTTAAAACAAAAACTGAAATCCAGCGGCTCTCATTCGATAACGGACAGGCAGCGCTCCTTATCCAGCGGAAATTACGCTTCCATGATCTACGCTTCCGTACTTGGTCAGGGCATCACCGGTGAAAATATATATCTGTTCATATACGCGCCTCTTACAGCCGTAGGCTCAACTATAGATATCCTCGCCCAGATGCTGATAATAATCACTATCCTGTCGATAATATTCGGACTTATTATGTCTATCATAATATCAAAACGACTGGCAAAACCTATAATCAATATTACCGCTTCTGCCGCCGAACTTGCCTGCGGAAATTACAGTACTACATTCGACGGTACCGGCTATGCAGAAACGGAGGAGCTTGCTGCAACTTTAAATTACGCCGCTGATGAACTTTCTAAAACAGACAAACTGCAAAAAGACCTTATAGCAAATGTTTCCCACGATCTTAAAACGCCGCTGACTATGGTCAAATCCTATGCGGAAATGGTGCGCGACCTTTCAGGCGATAATCCTGAAAAGCGCCAGAAACACCTTCAAGTCATCATAAACGAAGCCGATCGTTTAAACGAGCTCGTAAACGACCTTACAAAACTTTCTAAAATGCAGGCGAATGTAGATAACATTTCATTAGAAACTATTGATCTGAGAACCATAGCAAAAGAATCAATCGACAGTTTTTATATACACTCCGAACAGGACGGTTTTAAGTTTGAACTTAACATCGAAGGCAGCACAGAAGTGTCAGCAGACGGAGCAAAGATACGTCAGGTATTTGCTAATCTGATTGGAAATGCTATCCGCTATTCTTCCGACGACAAACGCATTATCGTAAATCTAACGGAACAAAACGACTATGTACGCTGCGAAATTACCGACTTTGGTCAGGGAATAGACGCAAAAGACCTTACAGCCGTATGGGACAGGTACTACCGTTCCAGCAGCAATCACAGCCGAAATTCCAGCGGCAGCGGTCTTGGTCTTGCGATAGTTAAGCAGATATTCATACTTCACGGCGCTAAATACGGCGTCATCAGCAAACTTAACGAAGGAAGCACGTTCTGGTTTGAACTTAAAAAGGTGTTGTAGAGAATTAATATACACTTTATTAAGTTTCAGCAAATTTACGAAAATTTTTATAAGAAAGCCGCCTGCGGCGATTATACATTAAAAGGCAGACTTTCTTATTATTCCGGCATATCGTTTTTACAAAATCAAGACGATATTTTATGCATAATAAAAACAGACGGTTTGTCTATCCGGCAGCCGTCTTATAAAGTAATTTTTATTAACGATGCGCCCTTGAAAAAGGACAGCGTTCTCCGATGCATTGGTTGTTCTGAGCAGAATAACTGCATATTATCTCCGGTTTTTTCATATTTATTTTAAAATTATCTTTAACAAAATCAATAGCTGAGAGAATAGAAAGATAAGAATCTCTTTTGCAGCATCGCGGTCCGCCGACCTCGCCTATTCTGCCCAGGGCTTCTGATGTCATTAAATTAGAAAACCCGAAAGGTTTATTTTTCAGCGGCGTTGATTTTGAAATGATAGATACAAACATTCCGGCGCTTATACCTGCGCCGCAGGCTCCCCAAAAACCGCAGACTCCGCCGGGAACGCTCCTGCCTCTGTTCATCATCTCAATCAACGCATTGTACAAATCAATATCGCCGCCGGCGTTTTTATACGCCGTAAGAAGCGCTGCGCCAACCATAACATGATGTTCCGGACCGTGCATATGACAAAACGGCTGAGCCATCATATTATTAATTATCTCTATCGGATCTTCGGACTTTTCTTTCATACATAATCCGATAATGATATCCATTCCGTCTGTATGACATTCATTACAAACGTAATGACCTTCGATGCATCTTGTCCTGCTGTTTTCTTTTTTATGGCATAAAGCGCATTCCATAGGTTCATCTTTTTCCAGATATTCAAGCGGCGCCGCGCAGATTAAACATTCTTCCTTCATAATAAATTAACTCCGTAAATCTTATTTATTATTTGCTTTATATTCATAAAGCAGACCGAATTAAACAATCAATAAATTTTTACCCTGAGCCGATTGAGATTAAACAAATTAATCGACTCATAAAATCGCAAAAGAAAAATATAACTAAAATCATCTCTATTAAAAATAAGGAAATAACATTATGGCAAAAAAAGTACAATCTGTTTTCGTGTGCCAGGAATGCGGATACGAAAGCCCCAAGTGGGCGGGACAATGCATATGCGGTGCCTGGAACACTATGGTTGAAGAAAAGATCATGCCGGCAGGCGACGACCGCAGACGGCGTACAGGATCTCCTTCTGCCTCCGCTTCAGGAAAAGCAGGAAAAGCAGTCCCGTTAAAAAATGTGACTTCCGGAGAATCCAGGCGGCTAAATACAGGAATACGGGAATTTAACCGAGTGCTCGGCGGCGGACTTGTAAAGGGTTCGCTCACTTTAATTTCCGGCGAACCCGGCATAGGAAAATCTACCATTATACTCCATGCTGCGGCAAATATAGCTGAAAAATACGGTTCCGTGCTATACGTCAGCGGCGAGGAATCCGAGGAACAGATAAAAATGCGTGCTGACAGAATCTGCGGTCAGATACCGGATAATCTGTTCATTCTGTCCGAAACCAATATGGAAAATATCATAGCACAGCAGGAAAACGTTAAACCAGTATTTTTAATAATAGATTCTATACAGACCATGTACTCATCAGCCATAGACTCCGCGCCCGGCTCCGTTTCTCAGGTGCGCATCTGCGGAAACGAGCTTATGCGAATAGGCAAAGGTTCCGAACTGCCCGTGCTGATAGTCGCCCACGTTACCAAGTCGGGCGAGCTTGCCGGACCTAAAATTGTAGAACACCTCGTAGACACCGTGCTCCACTTTACAGGCGAACGCAGTCATGACCTCAGGATACTGCGCTCTCATAAAAACCGCTTCGGTACTACTAATGAAATCGGCGCTTTTGAAATGTGCGAAACCGGACTTAAAGAAGTCGCCAATCTATCAGAAAGCCTGATGGAAGATATGGAAAAACAATCCGAAGGATCTATCCCCACCGCAATTTACGAAGGTACCAGACCGCTGATTCTGGAAATCCAGGCGCTCACTTCGGCTGCCGGCGCGGGATTCGCACGCAGAACCGCCATCGGCGTAGAACTCAGCCGATTAAATATGATCATAGCCGTACTTGAAAGATGGGGAAAAATTTCACTGAATACTCAGGACGTTTATATTAATATAGTAGGCGGAATCCGCCCGGAAGGCACGTCCTCTGACCTTGCAGTCGCCCTCGCGATCTGTTCGTCATACACAAGAAAAGTCCTGCCTGAAATGACTCTGGCGCTTGGCGAAATCGGACTTACCGGCGAGCTGCGTTCCGTGCAGCACACGGAAAAAATCGTACGCGAAGCCGCGCGAATGGGATTCAGCCGCATAATAATGCCGAAAAAAAATGCCGAAAAACTCGGCAAGACAACAGATATAAACATTATAGGCGTACGTACTCTAAAGGAAGCCCTTAGCCTGCTGAAATAAATTCCTTCAGTTTTTATATTAATGAATTTGCTTTCCTGAAGTAAAGTTTTAAACTCATATCAGACATTTTCCTGATGCAGATTTTTAGTAAATGAAGCATAATCTCCGGTTTCACTTTTCTTTGCAGCAGCTTAAAAAATATTCCTGATAAATTCAAAAGCAGCAGCCTTGCTGCTTTTATTTATTGAGAACTAACCGTTCTGCAGCGCTTATAACGTCAGTATAAAAAATGCCGCATTCAGCTTCTTACCAAAATAAATGCTGTCAATACGGCAAATTTTATAAATATTCTGTTTTTAAATTTCGCTTATGATATCAATATACTGAAAATTATTTCAGCAGCGCTTCGCTAACCTTTTCCAGATTTTCTCTTATATTAATATGCTGCGGACACGCCTCCTCGCACTTGCCGCACTTAATACATTCAGTAGCATGCTTCAAACCGTGATCTGTAACAAGCCATCGTTCCTGCCCTGCCGCTCTCTCTTTATCATTATACAGCGTATAATAATTCATAGCGGTAAACGAACCCGAAATGCCTATATCCATAGGACAGACTTTTGCGCAGTAATTACATACGGTACACGGAATCAACGGAATTCTTTCAAGTTCTTTGCGCGCCTCATCCAAAGTCTTTTTCTGACTGTCCGTAAGACCTGTAAAGTCTTTCATATAAGACAGATTATCCTGCATCTGCTCTATATTGCTCATACCTGAAAGAACTGTTATAACGCCTTTTAGATCTGCTGCAAAACGAACCGCCCAGGAAGCGACCGAGAACTCCGGCTCCGCATCTTTTAATATTTTAGCCACCGACTCCGGCGGATTCGCCAGCATGCCGCCCTTAACAGGCTCCATTATAATAACCGGCTTACCATGCTTTCTTGCTATTTCGTAGCAGCGTCTTGCTTCTATAGCCGGATTATCCCAATCGGCATAATTAATCTGCAGCTGAACAAACTCCATCTCCGGATGAGCCGTGAGTATCTCCTCCAATTCTTCCGGTGTAGAATGAACTGAAAATCCTACATGCTTAATAAGACCCTCTTTCTTTTTCTCCTGTACCCAGTTCCACATATCGAAATCGTCAAAATAATGACTCCTGCCTTCGCCCAAATTGTGCAGCAGATAAAAATCAAAATATCCCGCGCCTGTCTGCTTCAGCGAAACGTCAAACTGAGCATAAGCCTCCTCTTTAGTCTTGCACTCGATCCATGCGGCGTTTTTAGTCGCAAGCTGAAACCTCTCTCTCGGATATCTTTCTACCAGAGCCTGCCTGGCAGCATCTTCAGAGCCGGCATACGCCCACGCGGTATCAAAATATGTAAACCCTGCATCCATAAACATATCTACCATCTTCTTGGTCTGTTCAATATCTATGGCGTTGTCCTTCTGCGGCAGACGCATAAGCCCAAAACCCAATTTTTTAATATCTTCGCCTAAGTAACTCATTAAAGCCTCCTCATTATAATCAAGTGTTTTTGTTGAAAATTCAAGGTATTTCAACTTTTCACATCCCCTGCTATCCAAATAATCGTCACAGAAAATCCGCATATATTTTTTAAACCATATAAAATGTATGTTTAATCTCCAAATTATTAATAATCTTACAGCAGTATAATCAGCAAAATGAACACTCTTTACTCTAAAAAATACTTTATATTTCTCCGCCTGTTTTACTTGTTAGCTTCAGTTATATACTCATTAAACATTAATTCTAAATACGTATCGCAAAATTTCTGAGTATGCTCTTTTAAACTGTAAACCCCGTCGCTCATGCTCCAGCAAAACATCTGACCATAAAGCAGATCTATCAGCATTTGCGATAGCTGCTCCGCAGGCGTATCCTCTTTAAGCAAACCTTCTTTTATGCTGATGTCTATAAGTTCATAAACAGAATCCAGATCAGACTGCAGTTTGCCTCTGTCATACTTATCATCTGAAAGATTAGGATTAACAACGTTTCTTACCCAATCCTGAGCCATCTTTACGCTGTTCTGTTCGATATATTCCGAAAATTTCACCATGTAATTCTCAAGTCTATCAAGAAAATTTCCATTAAACGCTTTTGCGTCTTTAAGAATTTTATCGAACATTGTAAAACTGAGTTCAAAAACAATATCTTCTTTGCGTTTAAAATAAGTATAAAACGTGCCTTTAGATACCCCTGCAGCCCTGGTGATCTCCTCAACGGAAGTATTTATCAAACCTTTTTGGCAGATTATATTTTTACCTGCTTCCAGTAATTTATTTTTTGTATCCAACGCTGCGCACTGTCGATTAGTCATATACTTCACCTTAAAATTCATTATACAAGAATATCTGCAATTACAAAATAGCAAAACCCAGATACTGAAAAATCTACACAGCTCCGAATGGTTATCGTGCCGGGATTTGCGATTCATAACCTGATTTTATCTTCGTATTTTAATGATATGATATCATGTTTATTGACTCTAAGTCAATGACTTTAAGTTACTTCAATCAAGTAGAAGTGGATTATTAAGCCCCGTCCTTTAACGCCACCTCTTGCGGTTTAGCGAGCGGCGGTTCGGTTATTCAAAGATGTTCCTGCGCCTTGCACTATTCATTCCTGACTCTAAGCGTTCTTATCTTTTACTCTCAGTTTCCAACCTGCCCCAGATAAGCAACCTCTTTCGAGCAGATACTATCTTCAAGTATCAGATAAATAGCGTCTAATCTTATCCCAACCGTCAAATCCTTTCCTTCATATGCTTTCATAGATTTCTTCGGTACTACGGTCTGAACTTACTTCTATATTCAGCCACGCCTTGCAACATGGGTTAGTTACTTAAGGAGTTAATATTGTATCACTTTGCAAAGCATATCGTACAGACCTCCCCAGTTAAGGAGCGTAATCTTTCCCTCCGCCTGTCTGCACATTTACCCAATATACCTTCGGATAGTTATCGGGCTTCAACTTGTGTTGCAGTCTTACCCGATATGCCTAAGCCTTATATGTGATTTTTGTCCGTCAGACCAGAGGTTTGCCAGCCGGCGTTCCTTCAGATTCCATCTCACGATGGACACCCTTGCCATTAGCTGTAAATTTCCCGCATCAGGCTTTTACGGACTTGCATAGATTAAATTACGCCCATACTGTACAAACAACTAAAACGCCGCCGGATTTTATTCCGGCAGCGTTGCGCTAAAATACATTTTTATATGTATTTTCTCTGATTTAATTATTTTATCTTTTATGTCTTTTAACAACAGGTGCAAATACAATACCTGCGATCACGCACAGCGCAAACAGCATTAACGCCATCCATAAAATCGTATGGCTGTTATCTCCTGTCTGCGGTACGGTGTCCAGAGGAATCTCATCGTCTGGAATATCCGCAAGCGGTACCTCGTCATCAGGAATTTCTGACAACGGAGGTTCTTCCTCCGGAATATCTGCAAGAGGCGGCTCCTCATCAGGAATATTCGCAAGAGGCGGTTCTTCCTCCGGTAATTCAGTAAGAGGAGGCTCTTCTTCCGGAATGTTAGTCAAAGGGACATCCGGATCAGGAACTTCTGATGGAGGAGTGTTCGGTCTGCCCGGAGTTCCCGGTGAAGACGGAGTGCTTGGAGTCGGATTTTCCGGTGTTGGAGAAGGTGTAGGATCGTCCGATTGAGGACGTCTGTAAGTATTGGTAAATGTTACAGCGGCTGCTTGCGCATTTTCGCCCGCTTTAACCTCTACCGTACCGCTCGCTCCGTTAGCCGTAACGCCTTCTCCGCTTACAGTAACGCTCCATCTGTAACCGCCTATAGCGGCTGAATTGGAATCTTCTGTTACTGTGTATTTGCCAGGAGCCAACCCTGTGATAATCGCCGGTTTATTAACCCCAGCAGTTTCTTTAGCAATTTCTTTACCATCTTTATCTTTCACGATAAATGTATAAACCTTATCCGCTGCCGCGCTTCCGCCGCCCTGAACGTTCTTAATGATTGTTAGACTGCCTTGAGGTTCAACTGGTATAACAGAATCTACCTTGTTTAATTTAAACCCGATTTCTATACCATACGCAGTATTTTGATAAAAATCATTTGCTTCTCCGTCTATGAACATACTCATTCCTGTAAGCAATCCACTGGTATTGGAATCCAAACTTCCCCATACGCTTTTAGCATTCTCATTATATGATTTTAAACCTTTCATATAATTTCCAACTGCATATTCGCCTGTGGAATCTTTAAGATTCGTTTCATCGCCCTGAATAACACAAAGCAGACGAGTATAAGCATAACTGTAGCCAACGCCGGCAACTTCCGGATTAGTTTCTTTTACTCCCGCTGTTGAAGATTGACCGCCATAAATACCCTGCTCCCTATTTACAAGAAGTTCATAAGGAACCTGGCTGAGATTGCTCCATATTGTATTATAATTTTTTCCGAAGAAAGAGTTATAATAATCCAAATAATACTTATGAAGATCGGCAATACCGTTTTCATAGCCTTTTTCTATCAGTTTTTCTCCAAGAACTATATCTGTAAGACTATCATGACCGAGATCCGTTTCTTTGCCGAATAAATAACGCAGCGCTCCGTTACTCACACGGGAAGGAACACACGCTTCATCAGGTATAACGCCGTCAAATGTATAAATAGGATCTATATACGGATTCTTTCCCGCTTGACTTTCACTCTGTAAAACAAAACTGCCGTCTGCATACGAAAATTTCTTATCAGATTTATTAACGAGATTTATGTAAACAGGACCAAGGGTATCTCCAGGCTGAGTACCATTATATTCAAATCTCTTATCCTGAATCAATCTATATGCAGCCATAACATCGGCAGTAGCGTTAATATTAATAGTATCTTCTGCATAACCTTCAGGAATAGTATACGTAATGGTGCACGTATCATTTTCATGATACACACTTTCAACTGTTATTCCATCGGAAGTCTGAGTTATATTCTTACGCAGTCCCGGATTAGGAACAGACGGCGCATGATCATATTCAACATCTTTGCTGATAAATTCAGAATTTGATCCTGAACCGGTTCCCTGATCTGCATCCGACAATATATCCTCGCGCACTGCTTTCAGATATACAGCTTTATAAGAATTTCCAGAATAATAATTGCCCCAGCTTCCTCTATCGTCTATAAACATTCCCGGAACATCTGCATAAGGTATAGATTCTCCAACCTTATATATCTGAGCATTATCGTTATCCATATTACGATAACCTACCACCCGAGTCATAACAACATTGCCGCTTTCATCAACTCTCGCCTTGACTTTTCCCATCAAAGATTCATTGATGATAACTGAAAAGCTGTCTTCTTCCAGACGATTACCATCTTCATCTACGCCGTAAACTTCTCCGTTACTTTCTTTTATAAGATATGCGCAAAGCTTAATCTCATATCCAGAACCGGATGGAGTAGCGCCGTCTTCATAAGTATATACTCTATATGCAGTTGCGTTACATTCCTTACAAACACCCTTTATCTGTTTTTGTAAATCCTTGCCTTCCGGAAAAACATGACCTTTTGCAGGGATAATTTCAGTAATCTGTTCGCCACATACTGTACAAGTATAATCTATATGACCATCCTTCGTACATGTTGCAGGTGTTTCTGCAACTCCTGTCTCGGGCTTCTTATGACCACCTGCAGGGATTACCTCAGTAACTTCTTCTTCGCATACAGTACAAGTACCTCTTTTAGAACCATCAGTGAGGCAGGTAGCCTCAACGACTTCTAAATCATCACCAAATTGATGACCTTTTGCAGGAATAACTGTTTCGTCTTTATCTCCACACAGTAAACATATCTGATGCTGCAGTCCGTCTTCTGTACAAGTAGCTTCTTTTACAATTTCCGGTTCGCTGTTTTTGCCATAATAATGAGCACTTGGATCAACAGAACTATTTGGATCAAGTTTCCATAACCATTTAGCGCCACAACCCCAACATTCAATAGTAGAATTACTACCTGATGTTGCAGGATATAAACAACTTACAGAAAATGGTTCTGAACTTCCACCTCCAGGCATCCAATTTTTCCAACCTTCATTATGCTTACAACTTAAGTTATTTCCAGGAATGACAGCCTGTTTACCTTTGCATACAAAATCTTCCGGATGATCCGGATCATATGTATAAGGATCAAGCTGTTCTTCCGTTGCATTACTGCATACAGGACAATTAGAATTAATATTGATATACGGCTCCCAGAACCAAACACACATATACTCACAAGTACATTCCCCTGCAGGTTCATCAAGCGTAACTGTAATCAACTGATTTATAGCCATCTGCATTGTTTCAGCCATAACTTCAGGAAACTCGCCATCTGTTACGATTTCAGTGTTGATAGAATTGTCTCCAGTTTCAATTTTTTGATCTTCCTCACCAGCAATTTCATCATCTTTAATTATTTCATCTGTAATATCGATATCCTCGCCATTGTCAGCCTCAGGATTATCTGCACTACTATCCGAAATATCTGTATCAGACATACTGCTGTTTTCAGAAGTATCAACGATATCTTCATTACTGTTTTGCGTTGTATCTTCAATAGAAGTATCTATCACCTCACCAGCCTGCGTACCTGCTTCATCAGAATCTCCGCTTCCTATATCGCTTACATTCGACTGCACATCTGTATTTCCGCTCTCTGCTGCTTCGCCTGTTTCTTCCGAAGAAACTGCACTGTCAGCAATAATCTCAGAAGTCAGTCCGCTTTCCTCCGCTGCAAATACAGGTATCTGCATCATGCTAAAACATACCATTATAGCTACAATAACAGCCAGCCTTTGTTTTAATTTCTTTTTATGATTTTTCATATTCATAACTAATTTCCTTTCTTTGCAAATAATATCGGATGCAAAGTTATCCGGCAGCCGGGCTGGCATAGCGCATTTTATCAGCGCCTTAACCCCCGTGGCTTTGCGTCCCGCCGTTTCCAACGGTTTGCGAATAATCAGTAACCGGACTAACATAGCGTAAATTTTGCAGATTATCTTCCTCAGCTTTCACAAAAGCAAAAATCATATCGAATAATCTTAATACTCCATCACAATCATCCGTCTGTGATTTTAGAAACACCTTAGTCTCCTCGGCTTTGCGTCCCATTGTTTCCAATGGTTTGCCTTTAATAATTAATAATCGGCTGACAATATTACCGCAATGTAAAATAATCTGTAAAGACTTATATACTTATATAATTATATTCTAATAATATTTACAGCAGTTTGGATATTTTAACATATTAGTTTTGCGTCCTATCGTTTCCGAATAGTTTGCCTTTGGCGCCGCTTTTATGCGTTAAACCATATACGCTT
>JAAVYD010000006.1 GCA_022790955.1 Bacillota bacterium | reverse complement strand
CAATATATTGATATTGAGTATCTAATTTTTATTAGCACAATGCGTTAAATTAAAAATATAGTCACATAATTAAGAGTAAAAGAAAATATATAATTTTTATGCATTCAATTATATGCAGCCATATAATTTGTGCGATGAAATAAGTATAAGGATTACCGTTTAGATCGTAAATCCCAACCTTGCTTCGCTCAGCAGTAAAATTCATAAAATCATGATAATCTGAATTACGGAAAAGAATTATCGCTTTTGACACGGCAGCCAATTTTAGAGAATTTATTTATACGGCAGATTTACCGATAAAAATCAGTTAATCGACCCTGTTATTTTCTGCGCTGCCAAACAGCATAAAGCGACAGGCAATAAATATCTGTTATAACCGCAGTATACTTGAAAGATTCTAAGTATGTAACATTAAAACGTACTCCAACTCTTAGCAGGGCTCAATATAAGAACTGCACTTCGGCTTAAACCGCACAATTCAAGTATATGTTCTACGCGTCTTATAAAAGATATGAGCGGAATATCTATGAAAAAAATCCTAAAACCTAATTATAAATAAATTTAATGCTCTGCACTTACGCAGGGTGTTTTTATTGTCAAAATCCTGCACACATTTATTAAATGCAACATCTAATAATATAGCTAATACTTCACAATTTAGCCTTAATTAAATCGTTTTACACTCATATCATTTTACGCGAAACAAATTCGCAGGAAAGGACGTAACATTATGAACAGGGCTACTCTCGGCAAAAGAGTCGGAATCGTCGGCGTATTTGCCAACTGCGCATTATTTATTTTAAAATTTATTATGGGCACCGCGGCAAACAGTATCGCTATTATCACAGACAGCTTTAATAACCTCATCGACTGTACTTCGTCTTTTATAACGATAGTCGGTTTTCACATCTCCGGCAGAGAAAAAAACGAAAAGCATCCATTTGGACTCGGCCGCATAGAATATATAAGCGGCTTTCTTATCGCACTTCTGATAATATTCGCAGCATTTTCTTTAGGAAAGACGTCGTTTCTCAGGCTTTTAGATCCTGAACCTCTTAAAGTAAGTACAATCATGTTCCTCGTTCCTATGGCATCTATACTTATAAAAACCTGCCTGATATACTACATTACAAGGATAAACCGCATGCTGGACTCCTCCGCCCTGCGGGCAGCCGTAAGAGAAGATTATGCAGATATACTTATCACCTTCCTTACAGTGTTTACGCTGCTTGTAGCACCCCATACAAATCTTCCGATTGACGGCATAGTCGGACTTATAATAGCTGTTTTTATACTGTGGTCCGGACTTTCGGCGCTGTCGGAAAATATGGATCTGCTTATCGGAAAAGGCGCAGACAAAGCTCTTGAAACAGATATAAGAAATATGCTTATGGAATACAACGTATTTGACGATATGCTGTCATTTTCTATCCACGATTACGGTCCTAATACAAAAATCGCCGTTATACAGGTATCCTTGCTTAAAGATAAAAAAGACGATGATAAACGCATAGGAGAAGCGGTTTCCCAAAGCGTCGCTAAACTCAGAAATACATACGGACTCAAAGCCATAATATATTGGAATCCAATGAAAGAATTAACTATAAACTAAAATGCAGCGCCAAATTAAAACACAATATATTACTAAACGTAGAAAGCTGCTGTAAATTTACAGCAGCTTTCTCTCAATCACTCTTTACATTTGTAGTTTCAGGAAAAAAGATGTATATATAATCGATATCTTTAGGCAAATCGGATATCGATTGTCTGATAGTCGATTTTTATATGCATTATTAATTATACAAACCGTATAATCCCTAAATATCCCCCGCTTTCTGCAAACGGAAGTTTCTATTTCTAACTTTCAGCGGATAAATTCTGTCAAATATCGCAAGTATTTACGTCATCTTTAATAAACGCGCTTATCAGAAATTCTTCTCCGCTTTAAATTCTATTCCCATAATAAACTATATTCAGGGTAATATCCCTCTGGTTCCGGATCTGTATGCCATCTGAAATGCTCCACTAATTTACATTCTTTATTGTCGTAAAGAATTTCCTCCCAGAAATCAGCATCTTTAGCTGAGCAACCGTTAGCCTTATCAAATCCGCACATCATATGAGCCTCAAATTTCTGCATCTTGACCGGCTTTCCCGCTGCTTCAAGTTCTTTAAATTTAGCCTCAGCTTCAGCCTCCTCAGGAAATACCTGAAGATCTTGATCTAAACTTTCCAAATAAACAGCATATAAATTTTTCATAGTACTTCACTCCTAACAAAAGCCTTATTCTCAGGCTTCGGGTTTTACCATTTTAAGCCCTATCCTAATTCGCAAAGCAAATTGTCGGCAAATCTCAACAGAAGAATTATACTACGGCTGAAACCGCGCAATTCAAGTATATGATCTGCGCACCGTATCAAAATACGTGCAGAGCATTAATGCAGGAATTTCCAAAATCTATGATTTTGTGAATTTCACTTTCAAAACTCTATAAAACTAAACAGCTTTATGTTCTGTAATCTCAATGAAGAAGGCTCCGTAAAGAACCCATCACACATTAACGATATTAATCTTTGATTATTATAATTATAGCACTCATACTAAAAATATGCAAGCATTATTATTGATATACATATATTTTTTAATATCTTCTATTTCTGCTTTTATCGACAAAATCTAAGCCCCGCCGATAATCTTCGACGGGGCATTATATTTTAACACAATGCAAAGTACATATTATTTAATATTATATTCCCTTTTATATTAAAACTTAAAATCCTGTTTTTTATCTTATTCTGTCGATATTCATAGACGCTATAACAGTGCATGGATCTGCGGCTCCTGAATGAAAATCGTTGGAAGCCCTTAAACTAAGCCTCGAACCGCCCCTGAGACGTATAACGGCTTCCGCCCTGCAAACGCTGCCGCAGCAGTTTCCCGATCTCATATAGCTTTCCGTACCAGAAATAGGCGCATTATTTTCTGTGATAAAAAATACCATATTATCTACAACATTTGGAGGGATTGAAATGCAGTATCTTAATCTGTAAACTCCTGATTCTCTTACTGTAACCTCTGTTTGATCTCTTGAAAGGACGAAACAACCGACAGGATCGCTCATTGAATTATTAAATCTAAAACTGCGTCCGTTACAACAATTCAGATTCTGCCGGCCTTCTGAATATCCTGCCCAGCGCGCTGGATCTCGTCTTGGTCTGCAGCAGCTGTTTCCTCTGTCATAATCATCATAGTAGTCATAATCATAATAATTATAGTTGCATTGATCCGGTTCAAACGTATACCTGCAATTATAGTCCCTTCTCGGTCTTATACAATGATTTCTCATATCTGATCTCCTGTTATGAATCTTGTAAAATTTAAACGTCTCGGATTCATATGCAATTTGTATTTGCATCATGTATGCTTCATAGTATGAAAATATGCATACTTTAGTGACTGTCCATAAAACTTTTTAGATATTACAGATAAAACTGCTGAAAATCATGCCGATATAGCAAAATTATCGGCATATTAATTGTACGCGCACCTGAATGGGTTTATAATATTTTAATAAGTTTTATTTATTGCAGTATTAAATCAGTTTATTTCATCAATATCATAATAACTATATGGTATTTAATATTATGAATTAATATATTGTTTGATAATAAAAATAATCTATACTGAAAACGATTAATCAGATAATCGCTTAATACATCCTGTATCTTATATTATTGGCTATATACAACATAAAATATTGATATTGGATGTTCGGTTTTTTGCAAAAACAACGCGTTATATTTCAACATTTCAGAGGTGACGACTATGTTCATAGCAAAAGATTATGAAGACAATTTAAAAGAATTTAATAGAGCTGATACAACCAAAGCTCTTATATTATACGGCATTTTTATCACCGTATTATGCGCACAGGGCATAATATATACGACTAATCTGAACGCCGGTATGATAACGGGTCTTAATTTCATTTTTCCATTAGCACAGTTATTAATATGTTTAATATTTATATTTTTCTCAAAGCAAAAACTCAGGACAATCGGATTAACGGGCAAAAAACTTATTTTCAGTTTGATGTTAGGAATAGGATCAGCCGCTTTGTTATTAACGGTTATCATACTGCATGCTGTTATTATCAAACATTCGTCCATTAGCCTGCATATGCCGTCACTGACAGTTCTGAGTATATTCGCTATCGGCGCCATTCAGGAGGAAATTATTTTCCGCGGATATATACAGACACGATTAAGCGGCTCGATTAAAAATCTGTTGACAGCTTCCTGCGTTACAGGATTTTTATTTCTATTTATTCACTATCCTGTCCACTGGATCGCCGGCGGCTTCTCGTTAAGCGTTCTATCAGCTTTTTATGTACTTATCCTGCTCATACTGCATTTTGCCTGTGATTTTGTATATAAGAAAACTAATTGCCTTTGGGGAGCTATTATGCTGCATTTTTTGTATAATACGGGGCAAGCCATATTAATAATTTAATAAATACTAATTCTTCCTAACTTTATATTTTTACAGCAAAAATATCATCCGAATTCTTCCGTGTTTATATTATAACGGGAAAATACCGGGACGATTGTAAGTTCGGCCCGGTATTTTCTTGGTTTTGAATTCGTTTGAGTTTTTAGTTTTGTTTTGGAGAGATTTATGAAAATTACAGCTTGAGGTTTGGCGTTCCCTCTCGCTGTGTTTATATAATAGCAATTAAATGTGATGATTCTGTAAAGTTATTTTGATGAATTTAAGAAGAAATATTAACGATTTCTTAAACGCTTTTGCTATTTTTCATATCGCCTATAATCTTAACAACCTGTATAATCACCGTCGGTGCAAGGGCAAGCCATACTATCTGCCATACCTGATGGGTAGTAAGCGGCGCAAGTGCGAAAAGACTGTGCAGAAACGGCACGTATAAAACAAGAATCAGTAATATGCATCCTAATCCTAATGCAGCTAAACTATACCAATTACGCCTGAAACCTATTTTTAAAATCGAATAATCGCTTCTGCAGTTCATACCATGAAATAATCTTGCCAGCGCCAGAGTTCCGAAAGCCATAGTATTTGCCACCGCTTCATTAACTTCAAGCCCTGCATAAAAAGCCGCGATAGTAGCAGCTCCTATAAGTCCGCCCTGTATTATTATCTTAATAAAAAATTCGCCTGTTAAAATTCCCTGCTTTGGATCTCTCGGTTTCTGATCCAGCAGATTTTTTTCCGGAGGTTCCATGCCGATGGCAAGCGCCGGCAGGGAGTCGGTGAGCAGGTTTATGAACAGCAGATGAACCGGTTTAAACGGTACGGGCAAAGCCATTATAGATGTATAAAGCACCGCAATAATTCCCGCCGTATTTCCGGAAAGCAAAAAGAAAATCGCGTTCTTTATATTTTTATAAACGTTCCTGCCGTTTGCTACAGCTTTTATAATAGTAGCAAAATTATCATCCGCCAGAATCATAGAAGCCGCATCTTTTGAAACGTCTGTGCCGGTAACGCCCATAGCAACGCCTATATCAGCTTTTTTTAATGCGGGAGCATCGTTTACGCCGTCGCCGGTCATAGAAACTATTTTGCCCTTTTTCTGCCACATATCGACAATGCGTATCTTATTTTCCGGAGATACTCTGGCGTATACAGAAATTTTCTCTATTTCTTCCGAAAATTCTTCGTCGCTCAACCCATCAAGCTCAGTCCCGATGATCGCCTTATCGCCTTTCCTGAAAATTCCTATCTCCTCTGCAATAGCTGTCGCCGTAACCTTATGATCTCCCGTTATCATAATCGGTCTTATGCCCGCCCGAACCGCATCCGCCACAGCCTCCTCAGATTCTGCTCTCGGCGGATCTATCATCGAAATCAATCCTAAAAACGTAAAATTCGTTTCCGTTTCCTCGCTTAAAATTTCGTTTTGCTCAGGCTCTTTATAAGCAAACGCCAGAACCCTCAAACCCTGCTGAGAAAACTCGTTGTTCTTCTCAAGAATACGGTTCCTGTCAGCTTCGCTGATACTTTTAACGCCGTCTGCAGTTAATATATTAATAGTCCTATCGAGCATTACATCGACAGCGCCTTTAACCAGCACCGTCTTAACATTTTCTATCATATATTCTGCGCTCATCATCTTGCGCTCAGAATCAAATGGAATCTCTGCAAGCCGCACAAAATGATCTCTTATCGCTTCATAATCAACGCCTATCTTCTGTGTCATCGTTAGCAGCGCGTATTCGGTAGGATCTCCGACTCCAACTCCGTCTATAAAAACCGAATCATTTGCAAGCACGGCGTCATATAAAAGCAATCTGCCTATTTTCTGAAAACCTGTTGCTTTAGTCGGATTTTTCTCCACTTCAGCAGGCTTTGTTCTGTCAGAAATATTGTGCAAACTAATTGCTTTATCTCCTTCTTTTGCTGTCTTATCTTTCTGCCTATTCCAGTTTTCAGTTATATTAATAGATTCCGACTTACGTTTAAATCCCGCATCCTTTAACTCTGGTTCTGCTTCTGCGGCTCTGATAAAACACTGCGCTAATTCCTCCGGCTTCATCACCATGCCGTCAGCATAAATATCAACTACCGTCATTTTATTCTGAGTAAGAGTTCCGGTTTTATCTGAACATATAACGGATACGCAGCCTAAACTTTCTACCGCCCGCAGATCCTTTACGATCGCATTTTCCGCAGCCATTTTTTGAGTGCCTACCGCCTGCACAATCGTCACTATCGAACCAAGCGCCTCCGGAATCGCAGCCACGGCGAGAGCAACGGCAAACATCAGCGCTTCAAGAATCGGCATTTGCCTGTACAGTGCAAGAAAAAACACTACCGCGCTTATCGCTGTTACTATAATCGCGAGCCTGCTGCTGAACCGATCCAGACTCTGCTGGAGCGGAGTACGTTTTTCCTCGGTTTCGTTCATCATAGCGGCTATCCTGCCGATTTCCGTATTCATGCCCGTTTCCGTCACAAGAACCACAGCCCGCCCGTATGTTACAAGGCTTCCGGAGTAAACCATATTTTTTCGATCTGCAAGAGCCGCCTCGCCGCCGATTGCTTCCTCCTGTTTATCTGCCCCCAGCGATTCGCCTGTAAGGGAACTCTCATTTACCTGCAGAGAATAATTCTCGATTATCCTGCCGTCCGCAGCCACCAAATCCCCGGCTTCCAGCATTAATATATCGCCCGGAACTATTTCCTTAGATGCGATTACCGCTTTTTCGCCGTTTCTTATAACCTTAGCCGAGGGCGCTGACATAGCTTTCAGGCTTTCCAGCGATTTCTCAGCTTTAATGTGCTGCATGGTTCCCAAAACTGCGTTCAATACTATGACTACTAAAATTACGATCGTACTCTCTATATTTCCCGTAAAAATCGAAATTCCTGCGGCAGCTATTAATATTAAAACAAGTAAATCTTTAAACTGTCTTAAAAACACTTGAAGTATACTCGCCTTTTTCCCTTCCGCCAGGTTATTCATTCCCCACTTGTCAACAGCCGATTTTACCTGAGCTTCGGTCAGTCCGCTGCGGCTCGCACCAAAATGAGAAATCACCTCGTCCGCAGGCATTTGATACCATCTATACATAAAAAAACTCCTCTGCAAAATTCAATAAACTATAAAACTTATTATATGAACATCACAGAAAATTATTAGCGTTTCACACGATCATCATAAATATTACAAATAGTATTCATAAAACTCATACGCGTTTTACATAAATATGGATTAATATTAAGTTGTAAAAAGATATTAGATATAAAAACACGGCAAAATTTAAATTAAAAAACCGAATTTTACAGCTATGTATAAACTATATGCAGCGTACTATTGCGTTACATATAGTTTATATCAGATATATTCACACACCACGTTGTTTTAGTATAAATAAATCCCGATACACAAAATATATCGGGACATGAAACTTCAAAACGCTTATAGTTTATATTAATGAATTACAGTTCTGCTAATACAAGCAGCTTATTAACTTATTACACAATTTTATTGTTTATCATATACAGCATATTTCTATTTCACTTTTATACTTCTTCTGAAGAATATAAAAATCAGATACTGCAGAAAACCGTTCCGAGAGGAATGGTTTTTTGCAGTTTAGTGATTATTAAACCGGAAAGATATAGGGTTTACACTTGATTAAATTTTAAACTTATGTTAAGCTGAATATAGAAAAATGATTACCGCTTTTGAACCGGCGGTCAATCCTAAAAGTTAGTTAATTTGGTCGCCTTACCGATAAAACATCAGTTAGGCGACCTATTTCTTACGCCACAAAGCAGCGCATAATGAAATAATATTCACAATAAGTATACCTGATTGTATTAATTCAGAATATGTCATTATATACCACCCCCCCCTTTTTTAAAGAGAGTGATTGACCGCTGAAGCCGCGCAATTCAAGTATGTGCTCTGCACGCCGTATCAAAGATACGGGCAGAGCATCAATGCGAAAATTCCCCGAAGCAAAGCGAGGTTGAAATTTACCGCCTTAGCAATAATCCTTATTTTTATTTTAGTGTGGTGCAAAAATACGTTTTTACAATACCAAAAACCATACAGACAACAAGAGCCGCAGGCTAAGTTTTACAGCGATTTTAACGCTGAAATCATACTTTCCTGTCGGCTCTTTTAGTACAACTTATTAAAAATTTTTTTAACTTACTTTCGAAGACTTTGCTTATTTTTACGATCATGAACAGCGTGATTTGGAAAAGGCGGATAACCCGCCTTTTCCGCGGCTTGGTTATTAATATATCTCCGAAATTCGCTGTTTTATTTATGCGGCATTATTTCCGGTCGTTTTTTCTGCGCCGTTCTGCTGAGTTTTATCTCCGCTGGTTGTGCCGCTGTTGTCTTTCTGAGTATCGTTTTTATCGGAACTGTCGTTTCCGTTTGTTTGAGTTTTGTCTTTATCGGAATTATCTGTTCCGTTTGTCTGATCGCTGTCGTTCTTTTTATCGTTATCAGTTTTATTGTCCTGATCGTTCTTATCGCCGTCAGCTTGATCATTATCGCCGGAGTTCTTATCATCATTAGCATTATCGCCTGTTTGATTTTTATTATTCTGATCTCCAACTACTTCGCCGCCCGGAGCGGAAGCTGCGTTAGACCACTGCTTTTCGAGAGCTGCCCAGTCGCGGTTAGCGAGTACCTGAGTCCAGCTTTCGTTAGCTGCAGTTTTATTATAGTTATGACTGTTTGTAGCTTCCTGAATGTCAGCATAATACCAGGCAGTGCTCGGATTATCTGTCCAGACTGTCATGTTCGGAAGCATCTGATCCTTATGCGGAGTACGTCCCAGCATACGGTTGATCATAGTAACAGCCTCTGCACGAGTGATAGGCTGGTTAGGACGGAATGTGCCGTCTGAGTAACCTTTAATCCAACCCGCTGCAACAGCCTTGTTTATAGAATCCTTAGCCCAGTGGCTCGAAATGTCCTTGAGTCCGCTCTCCGGAGCAGAACCGCTCTTTAAGAAACGCACCGCGATAGTCGCAAACTCTGCACGGGTTATTGATTTATTAGGTCCGAACGTATTATTCGGATAACCTGTGATTATGCCTGCTTTAACAGCAGTAGAAACTCCGTTGTTAAACCAGTTAGCCGCAGCTACATCGCTGAACGCGTTGCTGCTCGACCAGTTCTGAGTACGGAACGAATCTGTCATAAGACGGAAGAATATGGTTGCAACTTCTGCGCGGGTAATATTTGCGCCCGGACGAACCGTCTTGTCTGTGTATCCTAAAATGTATCCGTAGTGATCCGTGCTGTTTAATCCCGGAACCTCTGCAAGAGGAACGTCCGGATCTTTAATATCTGTTGGATTCTCTCCAAGCGGAGTATCGTTATCGCCGATATCCGTAGTCGGAGGAGTTGTCGGTCTGTTTGACGAACCACCGCCACCGCCTCCGCCGGAGTACGCTGCGAAGTTAGCTGTGAATGTGTATGTAACACCGCCTGCCGCTGTAAACGGCTGATTTAACGCCAGTCTTCCTGCATTTGCAATCGTAGGCGCAGTAACGCTTGTATCTGTTCCTTTAGCCGCCGCTGACGTCCAGCCTGTGAATCTGCCGCTTGTTACATTAGCGTTAGCTGATGCTGTAATCTCCTGACTTTCAGCGTTAGCGTCACCGTTCTTTAATGTGATAACCTCTGTAAGCGGAGCATTATCCCCACGAGTTACAGAACCGCGGTTAGGATTATTGGAAACGTAGTTTATAACCGCCTGATACTTATCAGGAATACCGTCGCCTTTCTCTGTGCTGTTTTCTGCATCGCTCCAAACGTCAGTTAAATAAGTAACTGTTACCGTTACGTCTGATGTTCCCATAGTTCCCTTTACTGCCGCAGGTTCAGGAGCGTACCCTGTAATTGCAGGCGAAGCAACATTATATGCCGAGCCTTCTGCTATTTGCTCAGTATGAGCTGGCGCTGCCTGTCTGCCGTCCTCGTAAACATAGTTTATAGTTAAATTATGTTTAGCAGCTTCAACAGGAGGTTTTTCGTTCTCTTTCCAGTGAGCGGTTAATGTGATATCTCCGGTTACCGGACTTTCAAAATCGTATTTTTCATTTCCATTAAACCAACCGTCGAAAGTATATCCGTCTTTTGTTGGAGCCGGATCAGGTTCTGTTGCTTTTCCGTCTTTTTCAACAGTCTGAGGTGAAACAGGCGTTCCGCCGTTGCTGTCGAATGTTACTGTATATTCATCAGATTTTACTTCTTCCCATTTTGCTTTTAATGTGATATCGCTGGTTACTGGTGTATCGAAATTATAATCTTTTCCATCAAGCTGCCAGCCTGCGAAAGTATATCCGTCTTTTGTTGGAGTTGGATTCGGCTCTACCACACTATCACCTTTATTAACAGTCTGTGGTGGAACGTTGCTTCCGCCGTTGCTGTCGAATGTTACTGTGAATGTTTCAGGATCAGGTGTATTTCCTCCTGATTCCTCAGTCCAAGTACCATCGATAATTACACTCTTTGCCGGCATATTGAATGTTCCGTCTTTAACCGTAATACCAGCTGGTACTTTCCAACCTGAGAATGTATAAGTTTTATCACCTACTGTTACTGTAGATTCGTTGTTGTATGTATCATCTACCTTTACTTCTGCATTTTTAACATAAGATTTTGTTTCAGGAAGCGTTTCTTGAGCGCCTTCAGGTAAATTCCAGTTATATGTCACTTTATAAGTCTTCGGCTTTACCACTACTGAAGTACCACTGCCAACTCCTATTCCAGTTGAAGAAGATCCCTCTACAAATTCTCTATCGTCAGATGCTAAATTAATACCATTAGCCGCAAAAGTCCTTACACTGTAAACCGCCATAGCTTTAAACACAGCCGGATCAGCTGCAGGCGTAGTATACGCTTTTGCATGAGCTACATTATTAAGGGTAATATCTTCTTCTCCGTCATTGGAAACTTTAGCATCATATGTTAATGTTAATGTCTTACCTTTCTCAAATTCACCAGGCAGTTCCCAATAGTATACAGTTTTGCCGCTATCATTTTTAGTTTCAATATATCTTAATGGAGCAACAGTACCGTCAATTACAGCAGCTACGCCATTTTCCGGATCGACCATAGTTAATCCGGCATCCATGGTATCGTCTATAATCATATCATAAACGGACGCTGTACTGCTATTTGTAATCTTAACAGTATAATGAACCGTATCACCATCTGATACTTCTTCACTATCAGTCTTTATACTTTTTTCAACGTCTATCTGGTATGTATCAGCAGGTTTATTTTTAGACCACTGAGCCACATATATAACATTTCCTGTAACAATTGCAGCTACCTCAGGATTCCAACCTATAAATTTATATCCTTCTCGCGTTGGTGTTCCATTAAACTCAGGAGTCTTTTCGCCCTTTTCTGCTTCATATTTCTGATCCACAAAAATTTCTTCATTATCTACGCCATCTGTATATGTTACTGTATAAACTTCTGGATTCTTAATCCACTGAGCAGTGTAAATAATCTCGCCTTTTGTGTTTGCATCATTTGCATCTATGTTTGCCTTCCAAGTAGGACTCCAACCTGTAAACGTATATCCTTTACGTTCTGTACTTCCGGTAAATTCAGGAGTTTCATCTCCGGCGTTTAACTTTCCATGCGTTTCATCGCCAAAGACTTCCCCATTTAAACCGTCTTTGTAGATTACTGTATATGTTTTTTCATCAGCATTCTTCTGCCAAGTAGCAGTATAGGTTATAACGCCATTCGCATCTGCATCATCTGCGCTTACTACTGGATTTACTGCAGGCGTCCAGCCCATAAATTTATAACCGTCGCGTTCTGTACTTCCGGTAAATTCAGGAGTTTCATCTCCGGCGTTTAATTCTTCATATACCTGATCTGCAAATACAAATTCACCTTTAACACCATCAGTATATGTTACTGTGTAAGTTTGTGTATTTTCTGGTTCCCACACAGCATATAAAGTCTTGGAAACTGGGTTATTTGTACTTCCATAACTTTCTTCCCAATCCAACGTTACTTTATCATTAGCCTTATAAGTTGCTGTCGTAGCAGTAGAATCTTCCGCCCAGCCTAAGAATTTATAGCCTTCACGGGTAGGTATAGTTGATGTAACTTCAACATCCGCAGTTGTATCATCAACTGTAGCTTTTGTTGGAACAACTGCACTGCCGCCTTGAGTATCGTAATTTAACTGATAATCGGCGTTGACTGTTACATCAAAACTTACATAACTCTGCTCCCAGTATGGATTATATCCATAATAATTAGAGTAATTTTGAACTTTAACCACTCTATTACATTTATTACATCTACCTAATTCGTAATATGGAGCATATCCATGAGCAACAATCAATTCTGCTGTTACAGTTCCAGGTTTTTTTGCATTATAATTAAATATTAAACCTGGATAATTAGTATTTAACGGATACCAAGCCTTTTCATAATTTTTATACTCAATAATTCCATCATCACTGGCATTAAAAGTTTCTTCATGGAATGGCTCTGGAAATGCATAATAATCCGCCACTAACTCAACTACTACATTTCCACAATTACACTTAAACGGATTTGTTCTACAATAATTATAAGTAATATTATCGCCGACATATTTAGTGATTTCACCACCATTAACATCTGGTAATGTTCTATCATATCCTTCGTACTTTACAATTTTAATCCCATTTAAAGATGGAGCATTATATCCATACGTTGCTTTCGTACTCGCTGCAAACGCAGTCGTCGGGATCATAGTCACGCACATGAGGATCGTCATTATTACGGCTAATCCCCGTCTTTTTAAATTAAGCTTTCTTTTCATAGGTTCCTTCCTTTCTCCGCTTAATAGCTTTAACTTATCAGGCGTTCGGGTTATTTGCGCTGCTTTCAGCAGCTTCGAGCTTCCCTGCTCTCGTTTAAGCCTGTTCTGCTGTTTTCGCGCAGAACCCGGCGTTATCCCCTATTGTTTTACGTCTCGCCTGTTTCAGCGGTTTACTCGATCCGCATATCAATATTACATACTCAGCCTGCGCCGGATCTGTTAATACATTAATATCCAGATACATGAGATATTAATATATTAATAGTCTGACGGCTCACCTTATACTCTGTCATTTTGCGTCCCGTTTTTTAAAATCTTCATTAATATAAAACGCCCCGCTGTTTGCGCTTTATATTTATCGTCCTGCCCCGACAGTCTTTATGTTCTTGAATTTCCTTCGCTGCTGAATCTGCATTAAACATAATTCGGCAAAACAGTCTGTTTTAACCGCCAGGGCAAAATTGTCAGGCGGATTTTTCTCCTTGCATTTAATCTTTTTCATATTGCCTACCTATTTTCAATTCGTTTTTTACTGTCTAAAAGTATACTATTTGACAGTTATTTTTTTACGTAGAAAATATCATAAATATTACATTTTTTCAAAAATCTTTTGGTAAATTTCATACATTAAATTGCAGATATATAAATATTTTATAATTTTCAATTACTGTCTAAATGTATACTATTTGACAGCCATATATTAATCCTATAGAAAAGATTTTATACTTATACAAAGAATCATTACCCATTATATTTTGATAATAAATATATATTATATGCAATATATCTTGAACTTATATTATATCTATCGGCAAAAATTCCTAAAAATTGAGAGTTTTTTGTTTAATATTTTTAAATTACTGATCATTTTTTGTTAAATTATAAGTATTTATTGATTAACAATACTTTCAGCAATTTTTATTTTTCAGAAAAATTATTTATACTATCAAACATCAATATTATAGACCCTGAATTTTACATAAAGCCGCTGCAGCAAGATTTATTATTTTTCGTTAGACAAATTTTAATTTGCAACTCGATTATCAAAATCGCCGTTTGCGCCGATATAACTATTAATATAATTAGAGGAGGAGTGCATGTATTTCTTCATTAATACATGCGAAAATATATGATAAAAGAAATAATGGAATTTAATAAAGCCTTTGTTGAAAATAAAAAGTATAAAGATTTTGTAACGGATAAATACCCGGATAAAAAACTGGCTATTTTGTCCTGCATGGATACCCGGCTGACTACTCTGCTGCCTGCAGCTCTGGGGCTTAAAAACGGGGACGCCAAGATTATTAAAAACGCCGGCGGCATGATACTACGCCCTTTCGGCAGTATTGTGCGAAGCCTTATTGTCGCGATCTTTGAGCTGGGAGTTACTGAGATTATGGTTATCGGGCATACGGACTGCGGAGTTCAGCATCTGGATTCTGATGAAATAATATCCCAGATGCACGAGCGAGGAATTTCTCAGGAAACTATTAATACCCTTAAATTTTGCGAAGTAGATTTCGACAAATGGCTCAGCGGCTTCGATACCGTGGAATCTTCGGTGGCGGAAACCGTACATATCCTGAAAACCCATCCGCTGATTCCAAAGGATATAACCATCAATGGTTATGTTATGGATTCTACAACAGGCGAACTGACTTTTATTGAAGAAACTTTATAAAATCAAATTATTATAAATGATTTAATATAAGGAACGATTTTCTATAGAAATAAATTATACAGAATACAAAAACTTTGTCAGAAGCTCCTTTTCTGATCTATTATAATAAATATTTAAAGAGTAAAATATCTGAAAGTCAAATTGCAAAAAATATGTAATCTAACGTATTTTCCCTGCAATCCGGGATTGCGAAGCGGGGTTGCTGCAAAACATTGATTTACTACTGATTATTAAAATTAGAGCAACATTAATATAAAAGCATTAACTAAATTCGTATTTTACGGCATCCCCTTTTATTTTTTAACCACCTCCGCTTATATTAATATCGTTTATTAACTATACCGAGCCAAATCCTTCCGGTCCCAGCGCTGCCCTTGGATGCTTGTTCCTTAGAACCTCCTTAGCATTTTCATCGCTTATATGAAGGTAAATCTGAGTGGTCGCGATCGTGCTGTGCCCCAGATAACATTGAATATGTTTCAGATCGACGCCTTCTTCAAGCAGCAATGAGGCAAAAGTATGCCTGAACACATGAGGAGTCACTTTCTTTTTAATATCTGCAATCTTAACATATTTTTCGATCATCAAACGCGCCGTCTGAGCGGACATCTGTTTTCCAAAACGATTGACAAATATAAATCTGTGTTTTTTCCCGATTCTTTTCATACAAATATTTCGTAATTCCGTATACTTTTTATAAACATCAAAAATCGCCTGTTCTGTAATATAACATTTACGTTCCTTGCTTCCCTTGCCGAAAACGTAAATTGTCCCTGTGCTTATGTCAAAATCCTTAAACTGCAGATTGCAAAGTTCCTGAACGCGCAGTCCTGTGTTAAATAAAAATTCAAGTACCAGACAATCACGATAATGAATCATCTCCTCCATGCCGTCGGAACCATTCCAAACGCCCGGATCGCACGAATAAGCCGCCACTAATATTTTATTCACATCTTCCAAAGATAAAGTCTTTGGAAGTTTTTTAGGTTCCTTTATCCGCGCGTGAACTTTATTATATGGCGATTCATTTATATATTCTATTTCTTCCATATAAGAAAAAAAGCCACGCACCACTGTAAAATGATGCCTGGCAGTACCTGGAGCGAAATTATCGTTTAAATAACCTAAATATTTACGTACAATATTACGGCTCACGCCCTCAAGCTCGTCAACGATAAACTCCCTTTCTACATACTCTCCAAATTTACGAAGCACAGTCGAATAACTCCTTATAGTATGAACAGACAATCGCCTTTGGCGGTCGCAATGCTCGATATAAAATTCTACCGCTTCCTTGTATTTCATAATAAATCTACTCCTTTGAGATATAACAATCCTTATTACAATTAAAATAAATAATATCCTTCAACACAAATACATTCAGGATAAGCATTCTATATTTCCAATCAGCAATAAATTCTGAACTGCACCGAAAAAATTTCACAGGATTATTTATTTTACGGGCAGAATGATAAAAATAAGCGGTAGAAATGTGGGGTTATTAGTGCAAATCGGAAATAT
Organism: Bacillota bacterium; assembly: GCA_022790955.1. GTDB lineage: Bacteria > Bacillota > Clostridia > Peptostreptococcales > Anaerovoracaceae > JAAVYD01. The sequence continues at coordinate 272 of JAAVYD010000006.1, read as the reverse complement.
AATTATTAAACTTTAAAAATCTGCGTATTTGTGGTGAATATTCATAAATTTTACACTATATACAAATAAAAGTCAGCCCTATCAGCTTCTAATTATCATAAATATAATGTTTTTTTGATGGTGTTATAAATTATATGATTAATATTCTACGTAAATTTTCATAAATCCTCTCACTAAAATATAAATACATAAAATATCACATAAATTTTAATTTAATAATACAAATATTTAGAAATATAAACCTGATTATAAAGTATCGTCCTGTTCTATAT
>JAAVYD010000200.1 GCA_022790955.1 Bacillota bacterium | reverse complement strand
TCAATCGCTTTGGCAGCCCTGACCATGAAAGCGTTCAACCCCATATAGCGTTTGTGAGAGCGGAAGAATACCGCAATAGACCAACGGTGAGCATAATAATCCAGAATTGTTTCATCGGAGAGGGAGGTATCGGAGCACAGGAATACCCGGAGGGCCTTTTTCTTGCCAAAAGCCCCCGCCGGATAGGAAAACAGCACCACAGCATGATCAATTTTGTTCAGGGTCCCCTCGTAGTGATACACCATATAGGTACGGCCTTTCACCGTTACAGGGTGAAAACAGCCGATGTCGAGAGAGGAAGCCAGGTCGGAGGCGGAGATACGCTTTCCCTCCGGGTACAGGATACGGTTGGTTTTCATTGCGCCGATTCAGATGGCAGCCCTTCTCCCGGCAGGCATCAAGAACGGCGTGGCTGGTATACCAGCTGTCCACGAGGACGTAGGCATCCGGCTCCTCCGGAAGGGAGCGGATGACTTCCAGGGTCATGTCGATTTTTGTACCGCGCTCCGGGCAGCACCGCCTCAGGGAGTAGCACAGGGAGGTCTCCCCCGTCCCCGCCATTGCCGCGTGGATCTGGTGGCCGTAGATCACTTTCCCCTCCAGATGGGAATAGTGCCATCCGGCACCCTGCGTTGGCCGTTTCGCCTTGGAGGACGGCTTCGTTTTGGGCAGGACAGTGTCGTCAATGCAGACAAACACCGGCGTCCTGTTTGTCTGCGCAAGCTCTGTGACCGTCTGGAAGCTCTCGCGTTTTTGCGTTTCTTCCAGCCGGACATCATCCCACTTCCCCTTTGACAGAAAATGGCTGTAGGTCGTCCGGTGGATCGGGCCAGTCTCTGCGTAGTCCGTCATTTTGCCGCTGTTCCCTTTTACGCAGCTGGACAGGATCATCTCCTGGAGCCGCCGCTGGGCCACGCTGGTCAAAAAATCAAGGTGCTTCTCAAAAAAGGATTTGCGTATCTGCTCTTTCGGTGTTATAATCTCCACAAGGCATTCCCTCTTGTGTTTTATGGGTGGTTGCGCTTCCATTATAACACATTTGGGCTATGCCTTCCTTTTTTGTCATTTTGCGAATTTGCTCATTTATAGTATAATCAATAACTTCCTGCCATGATATTTTTCTACTCTCAAACTGTTTGTGACGAAAGGCAGGGTTTCCGGTTTCGAGATTGATTTTATAAGTGCTCTCATGCCAAAGTGTTTTTAGCGGGATATGATAGTCATATTTCCAATGCGAAATTGGAGTTTTGATAATTCAGATTGATAGATAAATCTGCAAGTAAACCCTATATCAATCCAAGAAATTAGCAAGGAATGCCAGCGGCAGAAAACCAACCAGCACAGTCGGATGGACGAATCAGAGAGAAAGCCTGAGCAATACCATGCGGGAGCTGGGGTAATAATCTGATTTTCAGCTTGCGAAGAATGGCCTTGATTTTAGACCACATATTTTCAATTGGATTCAAATCAGGGCTGTACGCTGGCAAGTACAGTAATTTCATG
>JAAVYD010000089.1 GCA_022790955.1 Bacillota bacterium | reverse complement strand
CGAGCAGAGCCGCTCAAGGAGTCAACGATCATCCTCTCAATCTAATAAAACTATTATCTCCTATCAGACTGGAGATGTAAAGAAGTAGGTCTGAGGGTTTATAGGTATCCCTCGAACAACCTAAATTCATTATACAAGGAGGAATGATTTTATGAGTATAAATATATTAAACAGTCAAAGTATATTCAGACCACAAATGCAGAATCCAATGCAAAGCGCGATGGGACAGCTGCAAAGGGTATTTCAGCAAGCGAACGCCAATTATGTCGGCAATAAAAACTGCAGCAATAAAAATTATGATACGGTTGAACTGAGCAAGAAGGCGTTGGATATGTTAGATGAGCAGTCGGAACCGGATCAGATGGCGATCTTAGGTTATCAGAAGTACCCGCCAATGAGTAAAGCAAAGTGGGCTGAAAATTCGATCTTAGCGCAAAGAGATGGGATAAAGACTTATTCTGATATAGTCGATTATGAAAAATCTAAATTGCAGTTTACAATATCAAAAATAGAAGAACTTGAAAACTATTTGAACGGCGCAGGTACGCATAGTAATCCTAATATGACAAAAGGTTTGGCTAAATTATATCTGAATAATTATAAGCAGAGTACTTCATTAGATTATACAGAAATTTTGAGTATGTAATACGGTGGACACCAGTCCTTGGTGGATGAATTTGATAAATTATCAGGTGGGCTGGCATCAGAGGTGACGGAAAATCTGCTTAATTCCATTTCTGCCGAATCTTTGGGACTTTCCAATTTGTCAGGTAATCCTCAGGAAATTATGAGAGCACTGGAAAATGAATCCAATATACTGAACGAAATGAATCAAAGATTAGAAAGCGCTTATATTGAGATGACTGGTAGAAAATTTACTGAGCCTGCCAGAAGCTCTGCTCTCTTTCGCGATGACAGTCCTATGGACCCTATGGACTTTTTGGCGTTCCAGGTAGAGAAAGCGTTTACAAACGTAGATACTAAGGTGGAATTGGACTTCACCAGTAAAACATTAATATTCGTAGATAATGATCAGATGAAATTCACTGGTCAAATATTAGATCTTTTAGATACTGAGTAGATGAAATTCACCGATCAAACATTAAGATTCAAATGATATGTGATATTGGCAGGCTAAAAATTTATTTTGTATTTACAATATAAGTACAACAATTAAAATAGTGACTTAAAGAAAAAACTTTAAACTATACATAACCAAAAATGTTCAGCAATCAGTTTATAAATTTTAGGTTTTGAATGAAAGGAGTTTTTTATGATAAAAAGAAAGAAAATTTTAGCTGTGTTGATGATGGCAGCGCTGATTATTAATATATTTAGTATTAGCGTTTTTGCTGTATCTGTGGATACAAATAATTATCATGATGAAGAAAGTGTCGTCTTGCCTATCAATGATGGTAGTGAAGAATTACGATTACCTGAATCAGAAAATAATACCTATAATCTTTCAGATGGCAAACTTATAGCAGATTTATCAAAATCTGCATATAAATCCCGCAGCGCAAATAGTGTTACAGAGCAATTTGTTGATGTTCTTGACGATGAGTATAATTTTAAATATGTAACGTTTGATTTATATCAAAATGATGTCACACAGATTACATTAAAATGTCCTGATAATGCAAATATAGATTATGATCTTTAGTTATACAAAGTTGATAGTGAAGGTAATATATCAGGACCTGTTGTACATTCACCTTTAGTGACACGAATTAATAGCAATGGACATACTTTAGATGAATCTGTTGGTTATATACATTCCGAACAGGAAAAACAAGAATATGCTATTTTTGTAGTTTCGAAGGATGGTAATACAACTACTGAGCCGTTTACATTGACTATCAGTTTTGATTTTGCCTCCAATTTAGATTGGACTGAGATTAATGACAGTCCGTATTTTGCTCAGTCAATTGATATGTCAGGAGCATTAGAAATTGTTGATACTACATTGAATGTAGTTAATGATCAGGATTGGTTTTTGTGGGAAAATAATTCTGATTTTACAAAGCTCTCAACATCTGTAACTCAAGGACATAAGGTTGAAGTATACCATGCTGAAAATGGAAGCCAAATGGTTCTTAATAACTATACAGAAAGTAATGGAGTACGCGAATTTGATATTTATGACATGAATTATATACGCGTATTTTCAGATAAAAACGAAGCTGATTTAAGTTATAATAAATATATTCTTTCGTTAAGTCCAGCCGGAGGAACTCCAGTCGGCGTATCAACTAATATGGACGTAACCTTAAATGGAGATCAGGGCAAAAATTCTTATGTTACGTATAGTAGTTTATCTAAAACTTCAAGATTTAGATATAATGATATTCTAAATCCTGAAGTAAAAGTGACTGATGTAAATGGCAATCCGGTGGCAGGAGTAACAGTTACAATGACTTTAGTTAGCAGTTTCTGGCCTGAAAGTTCTAAAAATCATATTCAAACATTTACTGGCAAGACAAACAGTAAGGGTGAGGTAACTATAACGGCAAGACCTGCAGAAACATTAGGTACATATAAAGTATATCTAACCGATGCGATAGATTTTCTTCATCATGTAGATATTGATAATATAACATTTTCAGTTGATGATGGAGGAACTGCAAGTTTTTCAACACAGGTTTATCGTTTAGCATATTCTGAATATATGGGAAGCTAAAGGAGAAAAAATATGAAAATTCCTATGTACGGATGTATGGGACATATTTTGCGCCGCCCTTTTTACAATATAAATAGCGAATCAGCGGTGAGCACGGATAATGCAGAGAAAGATTCTGTCAATGCGTCAGGTGAGGTAAATAACAGCAAAAATTTTGATACATATAAGCCGAGCAATGAGGTTAAAGAAGATAATCTTACCGCGACCGCGGACGGTGAATCCGAAAAAACGGCAGGCGCCGATGCGAGGGCTGAATATACAGCGTTATTAAACTTTCTCAGAGAACAATCGGCTAATAATAATATGCAGCTTCCGCAGGCAGTTAAGTATGATCCGGAAACGGAAAAGCATATTATAAGAAAGCCAATAGATCCGGAAGTTGCAGAAAGAATGGAAAGAAAGAGACAAAGTAAACTTTTGGTTGATACTATCAGGAGTCGAAATGATCTTATAGGACGTTTGCATAATCGTGTAGTGTCAGGAAATTTAGGTTATTCTGCAACTATAAAACTTTTTAATAAAGAGCTTACTGCCTGGGAGCGGAATTTGCAGAATAGTAATACGGAAGCGTATAAGCTATGGATAGATTTTATTAATATGAAATAATAAATCTTTCGATGATCAAGATCTTAAAACTATATAAATATTTTAAAATTATTAATAATATAAACTGAATAGACTGCTGACATAAAAGCAGGTATCCTAAATAATTGATAGTAAGGATGCCTGCTTTTTCAGCAATAAATTATTTTATGTATTATAAATTTATTATTAAGATTAGCATAATTATATATTTTATATATCCTTTACTAATTCCGAATATTCACTTAATATTATATTCCACATTTTATATGGCGAAAGTTGTTTAAGATAGATATATTCCTTAAAGGAGAAATTTACAGTAGGTTCTATACGCTCGATCGCAATCTTAACTTTCTTTAAATAATAAGATTGATAAATGCTTTGTGCCTTTTCTTTTGATATGTTTAATGCTTTACCTGCCTCCAAAAAAGTTTTTTTATCATGTTCCTTAGCGTTTACAATGTATTTTTCAAATTCTAATATTTCTGTGTTTGTCAATTCTCTGAACGGCGGTATATATATTATCTTTAAGTATTATGTGTGGCATACCATTTCTTAATATGGATAAATGTTCTGGATAGGTTTTTTCTAAATGTGCAATAGCAAGAACTTTCGATTCATAGTAATCATAAATTTCGTCATTATTAAGGTAAATAGGATTGATTTTAATAAATTCTTTAAACCTAATTTTATTATCCATTTACATATATAGTTTAGATATAACTATACTACATTACAGTTTGATAATAAAGTTAAAATATAATAAAATACTACATTATATTCGATATTCGATTTTTAAATAAAGTTATCATAAATCGAGGAGGTAATGTAACATGGAAACTTAATTTATCGGTGAACATATTACTGAATTAGGATTAAAAAATGAGTGTCGGAGTATCAAACGCTTTATGATTTAGGTAATAATAAAAATTAAATTCGTGCAATTAGATTGCCGACCAAAAAGGAACCATGCATAGAATATTCTGCGAGCGGTTTATTTGCATTTGTCTGACAAGTGTACGTCATAACGGGTAAAAGTTTCTGATCCGTACGGCAGTGGAAAAGATACAACTAATGATAACAGCGTTGCAGGCGGCTGTGAATCTATAAAGAAGCCGGCGGCAAATCATGTGCAAACGCGTCGGATATCAAAATTTATATAATGAAGTATTATGGATTCTAATAACTGAAAAACTGTAAATAAACATGGATATAATTTTTACATGGATATATGGAATAACGATTATTGTATTTTGAAAAATTACAGAAATATTCCGTTTTTTATGATATGAATAATGACAGATTTATGCTTTAATGATATTATTAATTATGTAAACAGGACAAAAAGAAGTGTAAGGACTGTTGTTATGAATGAGCATAATATTAATCACAATCTAATAGAATATATCTTAACGGTTTCTGACGTTTCAGACGATAAAATCGATAAGAACAAAAAAGATGCAGCGGAGTGTAAAAATACAGAAACAACATCTAATGAAGAATCTCATAATATTAAGACTGCGTATGAAGTCAGAGATTTTATGGATGAAATGCCTGGAGGTTTTTTTATATATCATGCAGACGAGGGCGAAGAAATAATATATGCCAATAAGGCGCTTTTTCGCATTTTTGGCTGTGAAGATGCGAATGAATTTAAGGAATTGACAGGAAACTCTTTTGGTGGGTTGGTGCATCCGGAAGATCGGGCTGAGGTGCAGAAGAGTATAAACGAACAGATTGCAGTAAGCCAGTATGATCTTGATTACGTTGAATATCGTATTATAAGAAAAGACGGAGAAATTCGCTGGATAGAAGATTACGGACATTTTATCCGCAGCGATTTAGGCGGGATATTTTATGTATTTATATTTGACGCTACTGAAAAGAAACTGCGTCAGATAGCAGAAAAAGAAGCGTTTATAAATGAAAAAGAGAAAAGAGAGCAAAAGTTACAGCGGCTTATAGACGACTACGATAAAGAATTAAAGGTTATAAATCAGGAGCATCTAAGGCGTCTTGAGGTCATAGAATGTTTGAGCGTTAATTATGAATCAATACTCTATGCGGATCTTGATACAAATAAGATTTTTCCTTACCGTTTAAGCGGCCGTACAGAGCGTCAGTTTGGCAGGAGATTTGAAACCCGGGATTTTGATTGGTACACTAAGGATTATATAGATGCGTGGGTGCATCCTGAGGATAAAATAAAGTTTACCAAAGAAACAGATTTGGATTACATCCGTCAAATGCTGTCTGAAAATAAGACGTATTATGTAAACTATCGAGCTGTGCAGAACGAAGAAATTCAGTATTTGCAGCTTCGTTTTGTTGATGTAAAAAATTCCGGTCCCGTTTCGCAGGTTGTAATGGGCTACCGCAGGGTTGACGACGAAGTGAAAGCTGAAATAGAACAGAAAAAAGTACTTGAGAATGCGCTTAATACAGCTAAAATAGCTAATATAGCGAAAAACACGTTTTTATCCAATATGTCCCATGATATGAGAACGCCGTTAAACGCTATTACAGGATTCACAGCTCTTGCGAGGAAAAATATAGACGACCATGAAAAAATAGCATATTATTTAAACAGGATAGAAACAGCGAGCGATCAGCTTTTGCGTCTGATAAATAACGTGCTTGAGATATCATGGATAGAATCTGGCAAGATTCACATATCAGAAGATGAATGTAATATTAAGGATATTGTGCTCGACGTGCGGAAGAGTATGCTTCCGCGGGCGGAGAAGAAGGGCATAGAGTTTAATGTCGATTTTGACAGGCTTAAACAGAGCGATGTATACAGCGACAGAGAAAAACTGACGCAGATACTTCATTATCTTGCGTCGAATGCCGTTACGTATACAGAAGAGGGCGGTATAGTAAATATAGCCGTTACAGAGTTAGAAAAAATGTTGAATGGCTATGTTGTATACCAGTTTATAGTTGAAGATAACGGAATAGGAATAAGCAAGGAATTTCATCAGCGTATTTTTGAACCGTTTCAGCGGGAAAAAAATACTACCCTGAGCGGCGTTTTGGGAACTGGATTAGGGCTTGCCATCGTTAAAAATATCGTAGAGATTATGGGCGGAAAAGTAGAAGTAGACAGTGCTATAGGCAGAGGAAGCAAGTTTACGGTAACGCTGAGCCTAAAAGTATACGATGAACATAAACCGAACGTTAAAAAGAATAACGATGATGCAAGTATATATTCCAAAGTAAAAAGGATTCTGCTTGTTGAGGATAACGAGCTGAATCTGGAAATAGAAATGGAACTGCTCAAGGATATGGGATTTCAGATAGATACAGCTGCAAACGGAAGCATTGCGTTAGAGAAAGTCAGAAATTCAAATCCGGGGGATTACGATCTGATTTTAATGGATATTCAAATGCCTGTAATGAACGGTCATGAAGCGGCCAGGGAGATAAGAAAAATAGAAGACAGCGAGTTAGCAAATATACCAATAGTAGCGGTATCGGCAAATACATTTGAAAGCGATAAAAAGATATCCATAGAAAATGGGATGAACGGTCATATAGCTAAGCCGTTTAATATAGACCAGCTTATAAAAACCGTGTCCAAATTAATTTAAATTTATAAAAATATTATCGCAAAACAGTTTCCAATTATTAATATATATCAAACAAACCCTGGGATAAAACACCAGGGTTTGTTTGTCATATGTTTTAGTTTAGTGTAAGGAATTTATTAAAAGAAAAATAAATTATATAATAAATAAGTGTTTAAACATAGTATTAAAAATTGCCTTCCTATAAAATAAAGCTGTTCGAGCTGATTTTATAGGAAAGCAAGGTGGTGAATGATTAGTAAAATCAAAGGTGTATATGACAACAATATACTGTTTAACTTTAGTTTGTCATATAAGATGTATAATATTATTTATGGTTATTCCATTAGTTTAATGAATGTAGATTGTCCGGATTTATATGCATAAACGCTTGACATTATAAAAAGATTTGCAAGGGCGTATCCGAAGAAAAGTCCGGTTATTAATCGCTTGATATTTGAGCTTTCGTATGATGTTAAAGATTGAATACTGCCGTCCGCTATTAATGGTATCATAAATAATATTGATGGTAATATTCCGATATGAAAAAATATGTAAGTAAATAACGAAAAAATAATTCCGATAAGTTCTCCGGTGCATCTGGCGCAGATCGGAAATTTTTTCCCTTTATAATGAAAGGAACGTTCCTCTCTGCAGTGGCAGCCGAATATTATGGGCAACCATTTATAAAACCAGTTTATTACCGGAGAACATGAGATTCTGTTTGTTTTTAAAGACATATCGTCAAGCTGCTAATAATAAATATCCGCGCTCATAATACCGATGGCAAACAGAAGTATGTACCAGATAACTACGCAAACTACGCCTACAATCGCACCTATGCCGGCAGCCTTTGCAGTATTCGGTTTTTCGTTTTTCCATACGAGGAATAGGATAAGACCTACGATAGGAATACAGCAGCCGAGCAGACCCCAGAGTACGCCGCCGGTATCCGCAGGCGCGTTTGGCATGGGATTGGAAACATACATATTAGGATCAGTCTTTTGGGAAGCGCCGCAATTAGGGCATACGATTGCGTTGTCGTCGATTTCCTGACCGCACTTTCTACAAAACATCATAATTTACCTCCGTTGAATATAAAAATTATAACAAGCGCCAAATGTCTTGCACCATTTCTGCAGCGGTGAAAGATATTTCCGGTTTTCGATATCTTCTATTGAAATCCAGCGGATAAATTCCGGCGCATGTTGAAAGCGAGCTTTGCATGATCTGCTTCGCTTTAAACCAAATAATATTTTAATTGATTTGCTAAAATTATTCAATAGCTATTTGCTTAAGTTGGTATATTTTAAAGATTCATTTTTACCAGTGGTAATAACCGCCGTAATATGCGGAACCGGCTACCATGAATCCTATAATAAACATTACTACCACATACACTATGCTGAGTCCTACCGATATAAGCGCCCCTATGCCTGCGGCTTTAGCGGTATTAGGTTTTTCATCTTTCCATATAAGAAATAGTACAAGACCGAGAATGGGAACGCAGCAGCCTGCAAGTCCCCATAGAAAACCGCCGTCGTCAGGGGCGGGCATATTGCGGGGAGGCTGATTATTATATTGATAATATTGTTGATTCTGCTGTTGGTGATTATTTGAACCAGTTTGCGAATATTGTTGATTTTTATTTTGATGCGGGTTATAAGGCTGTTCGAAATAACCGCAATTAGGACATGGTACAGATTCATCGTTGAGTTGGGAACCGCAGTTTTTGCAAAACATAAATTGACCTCCGTGCTTAAACGATTAGCGTTAGCTTAAAAACAGTAAAATAAAATCGGCAGTATAAAATTCAATAGTTATGATAATCACTGTAATGTTTAAGGCTTTTTGTTTTTTATTTATGCTGCCGGTAAAAATTTAAATTATATTAATGCCATTAATAGTTTAGTTTATTTTGATGAATAATACAAGATGCAGAACAATATTAATATTTTCAGTATTTATTTTAAGTAGTAGAAATACGGAAAAAATTAAGAGCAAAGAGATTTTCGCCAATTATAATTGACAGCGGGCAGATATGTAATATATGATTAATATAAGGTTGGAGAGGCTAACTTTTTAGTTATAAGAATTGTTGTATGCGTATGCGGAGTATTCCGCAGTATATTATATGAGGAGGTTCTTTTATGTTTGAATGCGGTTTTATTTATGTAGCGGACAATCTCGATCCTGCTAAACAGCGTGCGGTGATTCCGTCCACAGATATTAATATGACAGTAGTTGGTTGTTCCACTTATGACCAGGCGGAGGAAGTTGCTAAGGAACTCGTTGCTAAAGGCTGTACGGCTGTGGAGCTGTGCGCCGGATTTGGAAACGAAGGAATAGCGAGAATCAAGAAGGCGGTTGGTCCGGGAATCGCTGTGGGAGCGGTTAAGTTTGATTTCCATCCTGCTTTTGAATTTAAGAGCGGCGATGATATGTTTCAGTAAATCTGAGTATTTTTAAGAAATGTATAATTAAATTTGGAATCTATAAAAACGATGCGATGGTCAAATTTTTGCCCATCGCATTTTGTAGTTTGGATTATAATGTTATATATTAAAAACGACGTTCTGAACTGTAATATGGTTCAGAACGCCGTTACTGGTATTCAGCCTGTAAAATAGCTTTAAAAAGCTATTCGATGGCGATATATTTTGACTGTGCTATCTGCTGAGGCGCTTCTTTAGGGAAAGAGAGCTGAAGCGTACCGTTGCTGTAAGCTGCTTTAATATCTTCTTCTGTTACATGGTCGCCTACAAAGAAACTTCTGCTGCATGAGCCGGAGTATCTTTCACGGACTACATAGCCGTTATTTTCGTTTGACTCTCTGTTTTCATGTTTTTCAGCTGAAATAGTCAGATAACCGTTCTTTAATTCAGCTTTGATATCGTTTTTGTCGTAGCCGGGCAGATCCATGGATAAAAGATAAAGTCCGTCTTCTTCTTTTATATCTGTTTTCATAGTCTGAGGCATTCTTTTTTCTCCAAAGAATGAGTTATTAAACATAGAATCCATATTATCAAAAAGGCTCATTCCGAAATTATTTCTTGGTAATAATGATAACATTTTATATTCCTCCTTTTATATAAGCGCGTTTGCGGGTTTATTTCGCGGCGCTTTTAATTTCTGTAATGTTTTTAAGTTTTTCGCTTACACTTTATATATTGCCCGATTTTAGCACTCTAAACATAAGAGTGCTAAAAAATATTAAAAATATTGCAGATTTTATGATTTTCATTGAATAATGAGCAACGAAAAAGATGAATAGAAGGATTATAAATGTTACGTTAACTTTTGCAGGATGTTTTTTGCAGCCAGATATGCTGATGAAAACGCAAATTGCAGGTTGTATCCGCCGGTATCGCCGTCGATATCTATCGTTTCACCGCAAAAATACAGATTTGGATATTTTCTGGATTCCATGCTGGAAAGATCGATCTCGGTCAGGCTGATTCCGCCGCGGGTCGCCATAGCGATATTATAACCGCCTGTTTGAGTAATTATAAACTTATCCTGAGTAATTAACTGTATAAATTTTTTAAGCGACGCGTTGTTTATATCGCTGAATCGGGACGACGGATCTATTTCTGCACGTTTGCATATGAGCTCCAGATGTGACTGAGAAATTATCGAAGCCTGGTCGTTTGGCAGCTTTATGTTTTGCATATAATCATATATTACAGTTATGAATTGTTTTTTGTTTGATTTTCGCAGGGCGTTTATTTCTGAAATAAGATCGCTATCTGTTTTAGTCGGGAACCAGTTTATTTCCAGAATATGTCCGGGTTCGGCAAAACGCGAGATATCTAATATTGCCGGTCCTGAGAAATTTTTATGAGTGAGCAGAATATCTCCGGTTATGTGCGGCGATTTTTTTGTTTTAGTATCTTTATATATAGTTACGCGGGCGTTTTTAACTGAGTTGCCGGAAATGCCTCCGTACGGATAACTGCGGACGTCGATAGGAACGAGAGCAGGTTTACATGGCGTGATAGTTATGCCTTTATGTTTCAGAATATCAAAAATAGAGCCGTCGGAGCCGGTAGCAGGATAGGAGCACCCGCCGCAGGCTATTAAAATTTGTTTAGCTGTATAAGTGATTTTTTTATTTTCAGAAGTTGTGATTACTGAAAATAGAGGAATATTCAATGAATTGGGAGGTACGTGCGGTTCGTTTGTATTTATATTATTTGCCCAATTATCGTTATTATTGATATTTTTCGGTTGGATATTAGTAACGCTGCAGGAATTTTTTATTTCAAATCCATTACCGGAAGATTCTGAAAGAAGAAGGTTTAAAATATGTTTGCCCGACATAGTTTTCGGAAATATTTTTCCGTCGGGTCTTGCGACTGTTTCCAGTCCTCGTTGGGAAAACCATTCTGTGAGCTTTCGGTTGTTAAATCCAAATAAAACAGAGCGGATTTTCTTTCCATTGTCGCCGTAATGTTCGGTAAACCGGCGTATATCGCCTGAATGTGTGATATTGCACTGCCCTGAGCCTGCCATAAGCAGTTTTAATCCGGGCGATCTGCTTTTATTAATAATAAGTCCCTTCGAACCTTTCGGCAATTTTATGTTAGCTGAGGCAAAAAGACCGGAGGCTCCCGCGCCGATAATTATAATATCATAGATCATATATTGTTTCTCCGAAATAATAAATATTAAATTACTTTAAAACAGATCTTCAAAAACATCGTCCAATTTAATATAAAGATTGTCGTAAAGGCTGCACTTAAATTCGGCAGTGATGGAAGCGAGTTCGTCTTCGTTCATTTTTTTTAGTTCGTAATCGGGGAATATGCTGTAAACGTTGTCTAAAATATATTTATCGTTATTTAGAAGATAAACTTCAATGGATTTTTCGGCAGGATTAACTATCCAGTATTCGCGGACGCCCGCGCTTTCGTAAGCGTCCTTTTTTTTGCCTCTGTCGTTTTTAGCTGTGCTTGGAGAAAGGACTTCGATAACGAGATTCGGCGCGCCGTATGTGCCGTCGTATTTTATCTTGCTGCGGTCGCAGACGATCATACCGTCGGGTACGAATCTGTTGTTTTCCGAGAGATAAAGATCTGCGCTGTTACTGAAAGGCATACAGGTTTTACAGCTTAAATAATTTTTAAAAATATGAAATATATTGCCGGAAATGATATTGTGATTAACAGCCGGGCGAGGCGTCATCATAACGATCTTGCCGTCTATTAATTCATCGTAGGTTTCATTATAATGATAAGCTGAATTATTCGAATTCATGAAAGTCTCCTTCGTTGTGTTATTTTTATATGCGATTCTTGAAACAGGAAGAAATGCGCGGCGGTATTTAAGCCTTTTGCCGATTTTCTTTTGAGAGCGGCAGGATATGGAGGTTAAAAATTAAAATACTAAAGGTAAAAATATTATACTTTGTTAAAGCAGGAATGACAAGAGCGGGATGATTGCGCTGCAGAAGCGTTTTGATTGAATAAGCTGATATGGTGATTTATAATTAAAAATATCGTTATAATCAGAAACCGGAAAGGATCTTATATGAATGAAATAGAGCGGGAGATAAAACAGCGTCTTTTTGAATTGCAGGATTTGGGCTACAGGGATTTTCAAAGCAAACTAATCCCTAATATTGATAAGGAAACTGTTATAGGCGTGAGAACGCCGCAGCTTCGCAGGCTGGCTAAGGAGTTTGCTAAAAGGCAGGATATAGAAATGTTTTTGCGAAAGCTGCCTCATCAATATTACGAAGAAAATAATCTGCACGGGTTTATTATAGAAAATATTAAGGATTATAATACAGCAATAGAAGAAATAGAATTATTTTTACCATTTATAGATAATTGGGCTACCTGCGATATGATATCCCCTAAGATTTTTAAGAAAAATCTTGCAGCGCTCTATGAGCATATACAAGTGTGGCTGAGATCGGATCTTACATATACGGTAAGATTTGGAATAGGAATGGTTATGACTTTTTATCTGGACGAGGCTTTTTCTGATGAAAGCATGGAGTTGGTGGCTGGCGTTAAATCCGAAGAATATTATATTAATATGATGGTAGCCTGGTATTTTGCTACGGCGCTTGCGAAACAGTATGATAAAGCCCTTAATGTGCTTCTTGAACATCGTCTTGACCCATGGACTCATAATAAGACTATACAGAAGGCTGTTGAGAGCAGGAGAATAGGGAAGGAAACAAAAGATTATTTGCGGACCCTTAAAATAAAAAAGTAAAAATATTATGCACATTAGAACAGTGAATGTTCTTGTGTGCATATTTTTTATATGAAGTTAATATATTATTTTAGTCAGAATGTATTTTTAAATCGTTTTTTGAATTATCGGAAATATAAAAAGGAGGAATATTTTGGCTGGAAAAGGAACTTTAGTTGTTCAGCTCTATACCGCAAGGAGAGCGATTCCTATAATGGGGGCGGCGGTTACGGTGAGCAGAAAAGTAGATGAAGGTACTGAACTTATAGCTTTTAGGTCGACTAATCAAAATGGGATAACTGAGCCTATTGAAATTGTGACGCCCGATATCAGCGAGTCTTTGAGTCCAAACGGTCAGCCTGCAGAAAGCGGGAGTTTGCAGGGCGGTATAAACAATGCAGAGGAAACAGAGCGCGAAGGTACAGGGCAGGAGGGGAGTCAGGTATTTGGATCAGAAAAGCCGTTTACGGTAGTAGATATACAGATAGACCATCCGCAGTATTACAGCGTTCTTATTGAAAATGCTCAGATATTTCCCGATCAGGAGAGCAGACAGCGATTGCAGCTCATACCGCTTCCTGAATTTATGAGCAGCAGCGATAATATAATTATTAATGTAACACCACAGAATTTATAGAATGAAAATATATTGATTAAGATGTTTTTTATATTTTAGGAAATATCGTTTATGATATCTGCGGCATAACGTTAAAGTGTGCCTGTAAGAATCAAATTTGCTGGATCGGTTTTGTTCTGAGATTTTCATAAAATAGATATTCAATTAATATATAACAGCCTGCTTCAGTTAAAATGATTTTATTCATTTAGAAAGGAAATGATTTATGCCTACTCCTACAACGGTGCCCTATATTCCGGATCAGATAACCGTACATTTGGGCGCTCCAGACCAGGATGCTCAAAATGTGACGGTTTCGTTTCAGGATTATATTCAGAATGTTGCATCCAGTGAGATTTATCCAACGTGGAACATTTCGGCTATTCGCGCTAATGTGCTGGCACAGATATCCTACGCCCTTAATCGTGTATATCTGGAATACTACAGGAGCCGTGGTTATCCTTTTGATATTACAAACTCTACGGCTATAGATCAGAGTTTTGTAAATGGAAGAAATATATTTGAAAATATAGAAGTACTTGTAAATGAAATTTTTAATAATTATATAAGAAGAAGTGGATTTATAGAGCCTCTCGCGGCAAAATATTGCAACGGAACGACAAGTACCTGCGCAGGGATGTCTCAGTGGGGCAGTCAGCAGCTTGCAGAAAACGGCGCTAATTCTATTGAGATTCTTAAAAACTATTATGGTGATGATATAGAACTTGTTACAGAAGCTCCGCTGAGGTCAAATACTGAATCGTATCCGGGAACTCCTCTAAGATTGGGCAGCCAGGGACAGTATGTAACGATTATTCAGGTACAGCTTAATAGAATTTCTCAGAATTATCCGTTAATACCTAAAATAAGTCCGGTGAACGGAGTTTTTGATGCAGGTACAGAGGAGTCTGTAAAGATTTTTCAGAGTATATTTAATCTGCCTGTGGATGGAATAGTTGGAAGCGCTACATGGTATAAACTGATTTTAATATATACCGGAGTGAAAAATTTATCGGAATTAAATTCCGAGGGTCAGCGGCTGGACGGCGTATCGCTGGAATTCAGCAGCGATTTGAGCGAAGGCTCGCGAGGCGAGCAGGTCATGGTACTCCAGTATTTTCTTAATGTGCTGTCTGAATTTTATACTACGATACCGAGTGTCGTACGTGACGGCATTTTCGGGCCATCGACTAAAAATTCCGTTATACAGGCACAGAATCAGTTTAATCTGCCTCAGACCGGAGTGGTTAATAACGCGACCTGGGAGCAGATATATAACGCATATAAGGGTATTTTGGATACGACGTTTGTAGAAGGCGAAGTATTTGCGATAGAGGTAAGACCTTACGGCGGTACGGTACTAAAGCTCGGAAGTGAAGGCGACGATGTTGTTGCTCTCAAAGTATATTTGAATGAAATTTCAACTATATATCCGGCAATAAACGAGCTTGATATTACAGGATTTTTTGGCTCTCTTACCGAGCGGGCAGTAGAGGAGTATCAGTCTGTTATTGGGCTTCCAATTACTGGTGAGGTCGATAATATTGTATGGAATTCTATTATTAATTCATATAAAAACGTGATTTCTGAGTCTACAACAAGACCGCTTCAGTTTCCCGGAATGACTTTAAAGATGGGTGACAGCGACAGCAATCAGCAGAGCGGAGCATAGTCTTAATATGACGAATCTTTACGGCGCAGTAATCAGCTATTTATAGAAAGGAAGGTTAGGAATGGCAAATTTTCAGCCCGGCATAGGGCAGCCAATAAGAAGCCTGCAGGTTTTTCTAAGGCAGATATCCAATGAATGGGGGAATATTCCGATGGTAATTCCCGACGGGATTTACGGCGAAAGTACATATCTTGCCGTAAAGGCTTTTCAGGAACAGTCCGGATTGCCTGCCACGGGGGAAACGAACAGTGAAACGTGGAATGCGCTCAGGCAGGAGTATGAGAATATAATGTGTACTAACTGCGAACCAAAAAAGATGGCTGTCTATCCTGGTGCAAATCATATTTTCCCAGAAAATGAAAGCAGTATATATTTATTCCCAATACAGGCGATTCTGCACGTTATTGCGACGGTTTATCCGGAACTCGGAAAGTTGAATATAAACGGCGTGTGCGATAAATCTACGTGCAGCATGGTTAAGAACATACAGCAGGTCTGCGGCTGCGAAGCGTCGGGAGTGCTTAATAAAGAGTTTTGGAATATGCTTACGGGAATGTATGAAAATTTGGTGGCAAGAAATAGATTTTATGGTTAAAACGCATAGTTTGAGTTATTGTATATATTAATGCAGATGGATTGCCTCAAGTAGGATATAAGGTTTATTGAATTTAATTTGAAAAATTAAGATAATATGGATAATAAGCGTAAAAAAATTATAAACGAAATTCATAATGTGATAAATGCAACAGAAAAGGTATTTATTTATGGTATAATAGCATAATAAAGTTACTAATATCCAAATATTATTAAAAACGAGAGGAGAAATCAAAATGGCAAAGTTTGTATGTCAGGTTTGTGGTTATGTACATGAAGGGGATAAAGCTCCTGAAAAATGTCCGGTATGCGGAGTTCCTGCAGAAAAGTTTACAGAACAGACAGGCGCAATGGAATGGGCTGCTGAGCATGTTGTAGGCGTTGCTCAGGGAGCAAGTGAAGATATTATGGCTGATTTAAGAGCCAATTTTGAAGGCGAATGTTCAGAAGTAGGCATGTACCTTGCTATGGCAAGAGTTGCTCACAGAGAAGGTTATCCTGAGATTGGTCTTTATTGGGAAAAGGCTGCTTATGAAGAAGCTGAACACGCTGCTAAGTTTGCAGAACTTCTTGGAGAAGTTATCACAGACAGCACAAAGAAGAATCTCGAAATGCGTGTCGCTGCCGAGAACGGCGCTACTGCAGGCAAGTTTGACTTAGCTAAGCGTGCTAAGGCTGCTAATCTGGATGCTATCCACGATACAGTTCACGAAATGGCTCGTGACGAGGCTAGACATGGTAAGGCATTCCAGGGATTGCTCGAAAGATATTTCGGTTAATAATAAATATATAATATATAAGTACAATAATTGATTTTTAAAAACCCTACGCCGTTTGTATATGAGGCATAGGGTTTTTGACTATTCCTGCGCAACCTGCTGCACTTGTTTTAATTCCGATTCTTTGCGCAGCGCCTCTTTGGCAGCTATTATTATCTTGGCTAATATCCTGATTTCATGGTCGTCGCAGTCATCGGTAGCTTCCTGTATTTCATCTCTGAATACGGCTCCTGAGCGGATTATATTATCAGAAAGCAGGGTATCGATAGAAACGTCAAGAGCGTTTGATAAGTTAATTATAGCCTGAAGGCTCAGTCTTGTAGTTCCCGTTTCTATATTGCTTAAATGGCTCGGAGAAATTCCTATATTTTCAGCTAATTTTTCTTGAGTAATATCGTTTTTTATTCTGGCGATTTTAATTCTTTTTCCAATAGATTTATAATCTATATCCATAAATACCGTTCCTCCTTTGTTTATAAGTATATAGAGTTATTATATCTACGGATAAATAAAATTATAATAGCCTGAAACCGTATATTATTGCCACAGGTTAAATACGGTATTTTATTATAAAGTTTTTTGAAAATAGTTAGTTTTATTATACGATAGCAAAATATAATTCAATAAAAGTAGAATCAATAATATATTATTGAGTATTCTTTGAAAGCAAGTAAAAATGCCGTGATTAAAAATTTAAATTTAGCAGTATTTATGTATTATGCAAGCAGATTTTTATAGAGTTCAGGATATTTTTCCTGTAAAACAAAAGATTTTGAGTTTTCATCGCAGAATACCTGTTTTGTTAAACCTGTTGATATTACTCGTTTGGTGTTCATATTTTCGATTTCATATTCAAGTGTAATGACTTTTCCTTTTATTTCCTGTACAGCAGCGGTTACTTTCAGAGGATCGTCGAATACTGCGCCTTCTTTATATTCGCAGTGGCAGACTACTAACGGAAGCAGTACTCCGCCGTTTTCCCATTCTTCCATTTTAAATCCGGCTTCGCGGAAAAGTTTTGTTCTGGCGAGATCGAACCATTTAATATAATTTGTGTGATATACGGCTCTCATGCCGTCAAGGTCTGAAAAAGCTACTCTGAGTTCGATAGATGCGGTTTTCATGTTTGAATCCTTTCATACTTTTTAACTTAAAATATATTTATGTAAATATTATACTATATATATGTTCGTTTGGCTAAATATATTTTAAAAATTTATAAAACATTTTTAACAGAATAAAAGTTATGGAATGTGATTTATAGGAATACGGGCTTGTTGCATTTGGTATTCTTATGGATTAAAATAAAATCTATTGATATTTGGTTCTGTTTAATTGTAATAAAAATGGAGGAATTAATAATGATTGCATTAATATGTGCCGCCGGTTTTGGGATTCTGCTGGGGATTATATTAATATTATTTACAATTTTTAAGAGAAGGGCGCTGCCCATGTGGAGTATAATACTTTTCGGCGGGACGGGGGTTATGATAATGTTCTCATGCGTGTTGATACTTGCAGGTGCCATGCAGATGTAATATATAATTTAGCAAGGCATAATTTAAGGTTATGCCCTGCCGTTATTTTTTAATATTAATATTTTCGCCATGTTTTAGGAAGCAGAAGTATTACAACAGGGAAAAGTTCAAGACGTCCGGCAAGCATGTCGAATGTGAGTACCAGCTTTGAAACCACGCTGAAACCGTCAAAAGTTCCGGCGGGACCTACGTCCGCAAAACCCGGTCCTATATTATTCAGCGCGGATACCACAGCAGACAGTGATGTCAGCATGTCAAAATCGTTAAAACTGACTATTATAAGCGATACTACATATATAACGACATATATAACAAAATAAGAATAAACGCCGTTGACTGTTTCGGGTTTTACTGTTTTCCCATTATATGTTATATTTTTTACTATACGCGGGCTGACGAGCTTGCGTATTTCTGCTTTCGCGGCTTTGCCCAGAAGAATGAATCTGGAAATTTTAAGTCCGCCCGAAGTAGAGCCGGCGCAGGCGCCGCTGAACATGAGTAAAAGCAGGATTATCTGAGAATATCCGTGCCAGGTGCTGTAATCTGCGGTAGAAAAACCTGTGGTAGTCATAATGGATACTACGGTAAAAGCGGACTCCGAAATGGATTTTCCCATATCTTTGTATATCATATTAATGTTAAAAGTAATAGTTATGATTGCAAAGGCGGTTATTCCCAGGTACATTCGAAGCTCGGCATCTTTAAATATTTCTTTTACTCTCCGCAATATAAGAAGAAAATATATATTAAAATTTATGCCGAACAGAAACATGAAAACTGTGATAACGGTTCTTATAGCAGAACTGTCATAAAAACCTATACTATTGTTTTTTATGCTGAATCCGCCCGTGCCTGCTGTGGCGAAAGTGTGAGTAATGCTGTCGAAAAGCGGCATGCCGCATCCGAGCAGGGCTGCAAGTTCTAAAATAGAGAGAACGCAGTATATTATATATAGAATAGATGCGCTTTCTCTCATGCGGGGGACTATTTTTGAAACGGCAGGACCGGTACTTTCGGCTTTTAAAATATGCAGCGTGCTTTCTCCTTTCAGAGGAAGTACCGCTAACATAAATACGAGTATTCCCATGCCGCCGAGCCAGTTTGTGAAACATCGCCAGAAAAGCAGAGATTTGCTCAGAGCTTCTATCTCAATGAGGATACTCGCCCCTGTTGTGGTAAATCCGGATACGGTTTCAAATAAAGCGTTAACAAAAGACGGGATTTCTCGGCTAAGATAAAAGGGCAGCGCTCCGATAAGGCTTATAACCACCCAGGAAAGGGCTACGATAACGAAACCATCTCTTGCCTGCATTGTTTTTTTCTGTTGTTTTTTTATTCGCGTGAGCAGAACGCCCGATATAAGTGCAATTATAATTGCAATCGAAAATGCCCGTGCAGGAATATTTTCATGATAAATAAATGCTGTAATGAGAGGTAATATCATTATAATACCTTCGATTATAAGGATATTGCCGAGTGTGTGAAAAACAGTACGATAGTTCATACAATGCCTCTATTTTATAATATCTTCCAGGTTATCAAGACCGCCTTCGGTGGTTACGACTATAACGGTATCTCCG
Source organism: Bacillota bacterium (assembly GCA_022790955.1). Taxonomy (GTDB): domain Bacteria; phylum Bacillota; class Clostridia; order Peptostreptococcales; family Anaerovoracaceae; genus JAAVYD01. Next base: position 3,216 of record JAAVYD010000089.1, on the reverse strand, counting down.
GGCAGGAAATAATCGCTGCCGCTCGGAATTATGACATTGCCGTGACGGTTTATAACGCCTATAAGAAGATTGTTTTTTAATTTAAGTTCCATAAGTGGTATATTTATAATGCTGCAGCCGTCTCTTACATAAAACTCCAGAGCTTCGGCTTTATTGTTGATAATCTTTGACAGAGCTTCCACGTTTGAACCGTAAGAATTCTGCATAGCTCTGACGTATTTCAGGATATTTTCCGCGGCTATCAGTCGGGGATAAAATACACTGCCAAGATCCAGGTTTGCAATTACGTTCATAAAAGGATTTCTTGTAATTTTTGTTATCAGTTTTGCGTTGGATATATTGCCGACATAAAGACTCAGCATAATGTTTTCTTCATCTAAGCCGGTCAGAGCGGCAAAAGCGTCGTAGCGATCCGCCCCTTCTTCAAGCAGAAGATTTTGGTCTGTGCCGTCTCCGTTAATGATCTCTGCTTCGGGCAGCAGTTCGGCGAGTTCTTCGCATCTTGAATGTGAGTTTTCGATGATTTTAACGTCTACACGCATGCGGATCATAAGCCGCGCGAGATAATAGGCTATACGTCCGCCGCCGACTATTAAAAGGCTTTTTATTCTGTCCGCTTTTATTCCGATCTCTTGGAAAAATCCTATTTCATTATAAGGATCTCCGACGATACTTAATTTATCGCCTTCTTCTATTATAAAATCTCCAGAAGGGATAATAACGTCGGAATTCTTTTTTTCTGCTGCGCATATAAGCACTTTCTGATGAAACCTGCCCATGTCTTTTAGCTGCATACCTATTAGGGCGTTGCCTGATTCAACTTCAAATTGAAGCAGCTCAACCCGTCCTTTGGCAAAAGTATCTACTGTTATCATGGATGGGAATTTTAATACTCTGCCTATTTCCATAGCGCATGCCATTTCCGGATTTATCGCCAGGCTCAGTCCGAGATCTTCCTTTATTACAGAAATAACATCTACATATTCAGGATTTCGCACCCGGGCGATAGTATTTTTTGCTCCGGCTTTTTTTCCTATAAGACATGCCAACAGATTAAGCTCGTCTGCTGCAGTGGCGGCTATAAGAAGATCCGTGTCTTCTATTCCGGCTTCTTCTAATACCGGAAATGTAGCTCCGTTGCCTTTTATACCTAAAATATCTAATCGATTAACTATATTTTGAAGACGGCTTGAATTATTATCTATGATTGTTATATCATGATCTTCTGTTGAGAGCTGTTCGGCAAGAGTAGTTCCAACTTTACCGCAGCCTACTATAATAATTTTCATATTTTATCCTTTTTAACAAATGATTTAAATCGGAGCAAAGCGTGATAAGCTTGCTTAATCACGCTGCGACGATTGCAACCGCCAGAGAGCTTTGCTCCTCAGAGTTTCAGTGGGAGATTATAACTCTCACTGAAACTCTGATATGAAACCCTCCGCCTAAGAGGCGGGAGACATCTTAGGCAAGGTTATATGTTAATGCAGGATCAGACGTTCTGCATGTATCATTGTATTTTATCATACAGCATTGGCAATATAAAGTAAAGATATTCAAATTAAGGGAAACATAAGATTCAGGAGAGTTAATATATGTTTTTTACAGTTGTAATGTGGATTTGGCGGCGCGATGGGAGGAAATTTCTTGATTACAGAAACTTCCTCCTTGTTCAATCTGTTACTCAAAAATTTTCACGAAAAATAAGTAATAAAAATTCTAAAAGATTACAAGATATGTAAATGTAAGATTAAAAATATTTTTGAGATTAAAAATAAATGGTATCGTATTAGATATTATATGATAGATTATTGCTTCAGGCATTAACTGAGATTCTCAAAAAGTGCAGCGGATTATGCTTTTCTTGGATAAGGTTTTTCTTCGTCTGTCAATTCAAAGATATAATCCGTACTTGTATTAAGAACAATAGCTAATCGTTTTGCCTGTTCCACAGTTGGATACCTGATACCGTTTTCAATTTTTGAATAATCAGATTGGTCGATACCTGTCAAAAGTTGAATTTTTATTTGAGTATATCCTCGTTTCTTTCGTAAGACTCTCAAACGTAGCCCAGTCATCATGTGTCCCTCCATATAGGATAATTATGGCAAATTGACCTATTGAAAATAGGGAGAAATTGACCTATAATTAAAGAATAATATTAATCATAATTCTACTTTACGGTATTGATAAAAATATGTAAAATGCATTTAATTAACTTATATCACATAAAATATATTATGGAATGTAATTGCAAAAAATGCAGCAATATCCTACATTAAAACATGGAGAAAATTTCCTTAACAGCAATATGTTCAGTATATAAAATGCAAGGTTCAATTGATAGTATTTGGCATATCTAAAACATAGTAAATAGAATCAGTTAGAGCAGATTTTGTAGTGGGAATTAATAATCAGTTATTTTGAATTATATTATTTTTACCTTTTTTGAAATTATAAGTAAATATAGTTTGAAAAAATAAATATAGGTGATATTATTACTGGAGCAGAGCTTGGGATATCTTTAAAAAGTGTGACGCAGGTAATGGGGAAAGAGATATGAAAATTGAAATAATGTACCATGATGACGCAATGAAACATTTAAAAGAAATATCTGAAAATATTGAAGAATATTGTCCTGAAGATGCAGCAGATTTAGATAATGATATAAGGGATATTTTGGTGAATGAAAAATGCAGACGTCTGAAAAGGGTGTTAAGTAAATCAAAGCTGAAAAGGTTTAAGCAGTTGGCTCAGAATGCTTTATGGGCTGCATATTGTGTTGATTCCAATATAATCGTAGAAACTAAAAATAATTTTTTAGGTAAAATAATTTTTGAGAGCGATTGGATGTGGATCAGCAATAGTTGGAATCATAGAGTCAAAATAATTATGAATGAATTGCTAATGGCTGCGAATGAAATTATTATAAGTACGTTTTCTGATCTATATCGTATAGAATTTTGGTATAAATTATATGATGATCCGGCTGAATAATATGAGTTAGATGAAACGGACAGTTTTAAATAAAAATACAGAATTTGGTGATTTATTTGTATTGCTGTTATTTTTATGATAATTTAACCCGTTGTGCTATTAGAAAATAAGCTGCTTTATCCTGCTGCAATTATATTCGTTGCCAGATAATTTATTTATCAGTATGCAGATATCATATGCAAAGATTTTAGTCAGCATTCTGGTATAAAGTCCCAATGT
>JAAVYD010000088.1 GCA_022790955.1 Bacillota bacterium | reverse complement strand
GAGCAGAGCCGCTCAAGGAGGCAACGATCATCCTCTCAATCTAATAAAACTATTATCTCCTATCAGACTGGAGATGTAAAGAAGTAGGTCTGAGGGTTTATAGGTATCCCTCGAACAACCTAAATTCATTATACAAGGAGGTATTTAATGGAAATATGAATTACGTTTATATATTAAAATGCAAAGACGGTTCTCTTTACACGGGCTGGACGAACGATATAGATAAGCGGCTCGAAGCTCATAATTCCGGCAGGGGGGCTAAGTATACGAGGGGCAGGGGACCGGTGAAGCTCGTGCATCTGGAAACGTACGCTACCAAAGAGGAAGCCATGAAGCGTGAAGCCGCCATAAAGAAGCTGTCAGCGGAAAAGAAGCGGGAACTTGTAAAGGGCTGCTGTCAGATTTAGAGAAAACAAAAGATGTTTTATACATATAAATGCATTTTTATGTATATGATATTCCAAACGGAGGAATATCATTATGAATAAACATATCAGATTAAAATTCAGTTTAAGAATCGGCATGATTTTATCGCTGATTCTTTTATTTTGTTTTATTGTTTTCGCGGAGAGAACTGGGATATTTAATAGTAAAAATACCAGGACAATAGAAGTGCCGGCGTCTGCCGAAAGTCTGCCAGAAGTTCCGGGAACGTCCGCTCAGACAGCAGTTCTGATAGAAGGCGGAAGCGGCAGGATTTTGTTTGAAAAGAATAAAGATCAGCAGATGTATCCGGCGAGTACGACAAAGATAATGACAGCGCTGCTGGCGGTGGAAAAAGTTGAAAGCGCTGTGGGAACGGACTCTGTTCATCCGAATGAGGATATAAAAAATGAACTCGAAAGGCTCGTTACAGTCGCCGACGAAGCCGTAGGTGCGGAGGGTTCGTCCATTTTTCTGAAAAAAGGCGAGAAGATACAGTTTCAGGATCTTCTGTACGGTATGATGCTGCGTTCGGGAAACGATGCGGCTCTTGCGGTAGCGGCGGATGTTGGAGGAAGCCAGGAAGAATTTGTCGTTATGATGAACGAAAAAGTTGCTTCCTTGGGGTTAAAAAATACGGTTTTTAAAAATCCAAACGGGCTTCAGAATGAAGAACATGTTTCTACTGCTTATGATCTTGCCATGATAGCGCGGGAAGGCATGAAACACGAACTTTTCAGGGATATAGCCGGTGCAAAATCATGGAACGCTTCCAGGGAAGGAGCGGATAATTATAATTATTTTTATAATAAAAATAAAACTATATTTCAGTATAACGGGGCGACCGGCATAAAGATCGGCTACACGATGGCGGCGGGCAGGTGTCTTGTAGCGTCTGCAAAGAGAAACGGCATGGAACTTATCGCTGTGGTTCTTAACGATCACGACTGGTTCGATGATGCTTACAGAATGTTTGATTACGGATTTGAATGTTATGATAATGTGGAAGTCGCGGAAAAGGAAAAGCCTCTTACGAGTATTAATGTTAAAAACGGAGATGCTTCAAAAGTTAAAATAGGAGTTAAAAACGATGTGCTTTGTCCCTGCATGAAAGGTGAAAAGACGAATATATCTATTACATATAATCTGGAAAAATCGGTAAAGGCGCCGGTATCCAGGTGGCAGGAAGCAGGCAGCCTGGAAGTTTACTCTGCAGGCGAGTATATTTATTCAGAGCCTCTCTATTACCTTGAAGATATAAGTGAAAAAAGGAGATAAAAGTGGGCTGCGAGCCGAAAAATTAATTAATATTTTATGATATATTTTCAGCAGAATACAGGCATAGTAATCCATTGACTGCAAATGAGCGGATGTGATGCACAGTTTTGATATCGGTCGAATAATCTACATATGAAGTACGCATTATTTTGTGATATTTGCTTCAGCAGTATATTTGCAGAAAAAGATTAAGAAAGGGATGCAGTTATGGAAAAACAGATCATGAAATGCATAGATACAGGCTCGGAATATTGTCCCTGCTATTTGTCCGAAACGGGAAGCTGTCTTACATGCAGCAGGCTTCAGGGCAAAGATGTATGCGACTGCGATTGGACCGGGGTTTGTGTTTATAATGAATTTATATTGAACGGCGGAAAAAAATCTGCGCCGAGAAAAGAAACGAAGTGCAGGATAATTTCTAAGACAGCAGTATTGGAGGACTACATAATCTTTGAGGTTGAGGTGGATAAAGGTTTTGTAATCAAATGTTTAAGACCCGGCAGTTATGTATTTATGAGAAACGCGCAGGCGGAACATTTTTATGATGTGCCTCTCTCGCTTTTGGCAGCGGATTACGATAAAGGGAGTATATCCGTGGGGGTAAGAATCATATCGGCAAAAACTATATCTCTGGCAGACAGCTTTGAATCCGTAATAGTCAGGGGACCGTACAGAAACGGTATAATAGGGCTTGATCCCAAAATGCGGGGCAGCAGAATATTAATCGCGGCGAAGGGAGCGGGAACCGCCTCTGCAGTTTACGGATATAATCTTTTAAGAGAAAACAATCATATAGACCTTTTGCTGAATAACGGTATTCTGGAGAAGAAGCTTCTGCCGAAATATATAAGTGAAGACGCTGAAAGAGGTTCGGGAAATATCCTTATCAGGGATATGCAGGCTGATGAAGAACGCGATAAAATATCGCTTATGATAAAAAACGTCGGATACGATAATATCATAGTTCTCGGAAGCAATGAGTTTATAGAGGATTTTAAGAATATAACGGAGGGAAGCGGAGTCGGTGCGGATAAAAATATTAATATATCTGTGGAAGAAAAGGATACAGGAGAGCCGGAGGAAGAATCATTTCATGAAAAATGCAGGATTGCTTTCAGCAATAATAATGTTTCCTGCTGCGGAGAAGGTATATGCGGAGCGTGCGCTCATATAAATAAAGACGGTCAGCGCATCCTTTCGTGCAAATGCGCCAACCGCGAACTTTTGGGATGATTACGAATATTAATGCTGTTAAAACTGTTTCAGCCAGGAAGAAAAAGCGGAAAGTCCGTCTTGTATGATTTTGCTGTCGTTTCCGAATCCTATGCGCAGATGATCGTCGAACGTAAACGCCGAGCCGGGAACGAACAGAACGCCGGCTTCCTGCTTGAGACGCAGGCACAGCTCCTCAGAGGTCATATTCAGATCGAACTTTAAGAAAGCGGTTGTGCTCGCCGTCGGTTTTATAAATGAAATATGAGATTCTGCTGACACCCATTTGTCAAGAAACGCTATATTTTCGCGGCAGATACGAAGGTTGCGCTCAAGCACAGCGCCGCGGTTTTCAACCGCGATGGCAGACAGCAGGTCGTCTATTTTCCCGACGCTTATGATATGATAATCTCGATGGCGGTTGATATCGGCGATTACTTCGGCAGGACCCGCGATCCAGCCCAGCCTGAGCCCAGCCAGCGCAAAAGTCTTAGACATACTGCCTGTAACTACGCCTTTTTCGTAAAGATCGGCAACGGACGGACCGAAGGAATCTCCGTAGTGAGTAAGACCACGGTACGCTTCATCGCAGAATATATAGATATCGCGTTTTCTTGCGATATCTATTATTTCTTTTAAAATGTTTTCGCTTAGACTTGAACCTGTAGGATTGTTCGGATTATTAATGCAGATGACTTTTGTATTCGGCTGCAGAGCAGATTTAAATTCATTCATATCCGGCTGCCAGCCGTATTCTTCGTGAAGGCGCAGCAGAGTTATATCCGCTCCTATGGACTCCGGAAGGGAGTAATGCTGCTGATATGTAGGGATAAATGCTATAACATGATCCTGTGGTTCTACTATCGACATGAGCGCCAGGGAGTTTGCTCCTATGGCGCCGTGGGCGATAGTGATGTTATCGGGATTAATATTATCATAAAGTTTGCACAGTGCTGTTTTCAGGTGCATGGAACCAGTTATTGCGCCGTAATCGAGTTTCATATTTAAAATCTCGTCTAAAAGTTCGTCTTTTTTGCCTGAGAGTTTTAAGAGTTCGTCCACCGTCATGGGATTCGCGCAGGTTTCGGACAGATTATATTTACAGTCGTTTTCGTGGGTGTTCATCCATATTTCTACACTGAAATCTTTAATATTCAATTATATATCCTCCATATTTTTATTTTTACTGTCGGCGCAGGGCTGAAAAAACCGATGTTTTGCCGAATTAAGAATTAATAACATAATAGTGTGGGTTATATTTTAACATTTTTATGGCGATTTGTGTTAAAATTATAATCAAAGCCTTAGCTCAATTTATAGTCAACGCAGTTGAAAAGAAATCGAGGGGAAATGCGGTTTGACAAGATTGTTCTTGTTAAACTTACTCCGCTTTTCCGCAGAGTCTTTAATCCATACCGATCTGCTTTGCTGTTTCATTTTGTACGTTTATTTCTTTTTCTTTACATTTTAAAAACACAGTTTGCATTCCTCTTTTTCACTGTGTTTTAATAAAATGGGCGCGGAGGACGCAGGCGGGATGGCTGCTCGTCAAGTACGGCAACGCAGGTTACTCCGCATTTTATCCGTCGGATTTTACCGATTTTTGAGTGCATTGATTATATACATTAATTTGACGACAGATTTAAAATGCATTGTTACGGAGGCTAATTATGTTAAAAGTAAAAACTATATATGGAGAAGTTTCCGGCGAAAAAGAAAAAGGATATTCCTGTTTCAGAGGAATTCCTTATGCCAGCCCGCCGATAGGAGAGCTGAGGTTCGCTCCGCCGAAGGCTCCGCAGGCATGGGAAGGAGTACGGGACGGAAAGCGTTACGGTTCGCCGTCGCTTCAGATGTTTACAGACAATCACGTAACTCAGCCGTCAATATTAAAATCGTCCTCGGAGGACTGTCTGTATCTTAATGTAAGCACATCCGCTTCCGTTATTCCTTTCGGCGACGAAGGAAACGAAACTATTAATATGAATGAAAAGCTGCCCGTTTATGTATTCGTTCATGGCGGAGCTTTTGAAACAGGCGGCGGAAATATGCCTCTGTATGATGGTAAAAATTTTGCAGGACGGGGAATAGTATATATAAGTATAAATTACAGGCTCAGCGTGTTCGGTTCTCTGGCGCTTAAAACCCTGGAAGACGAAGCTGGTATTACAGGAAGCTATGCGGTTTTAGATATGCTCAAAGCGCTGGAATGGGTAAAAGATAATATAGCGTTTTTCGGCGGAGATCCCGATAAAGTGACTGTAGGAGGCGAGTCTGCGGGAGCGTTTGCCGTATCTGTTCTTATGGGAATGCCCGCAGCAAAAGGGCTTTTCAGAAACTGCATATTAGAAAGCGGAAGTATTATTTCTTCCGCGGCGTCGTCGAGGTATGGGGCAGGAAGCGTAGAAAAACGTATAGAGGAATGCCGCAGATTCTGCGCGGAACTTGGCGTTACGGATACTTTAGAGGGGATTTCCCTATTGAGAAGTTTGCCGGCAGAGGATATAATATTCAGATGGTTTTATAAAAAAGACGGTTCGTTCAGAGGTCTTAAATCAGATCCATTGCTTAAGAATGTTCTGTTTGATGAGGACAGAATGCCCGATCCGGAAACGGACGGGCTTAACGAAGTCAATCTTTTATTCGGATTTAATACCGATGAAGGCACTATGTTTATAGATCCTGATATATCAGAAGAAAGATATAGGGATTTTTTGAAAAATAATTACGTAAAGTATGCAGATGAAATCTGGGAGAGATATCCCGTAGATAGAGATCATTCGCCGTATGACAGAATGTCGGATGTGCTGGGACTTCAGATGTTTAAGAGCTGTATGCTGCCGTATGCCGACGCTTTAAGCAGAAAAGGCATGAACGTATACGCATACCATTTCGATTATCTTACGGAAAGGCTGAAGACCGAAGGGCTGGGATGCCGCCATATCGCGGAGCTTAATTTTGTGTTTAACAGATTTTTAAACATCGTGGGAGCGGATAATGAAAAAGGACGCGCTGTCGCCGGATTTATGAACGATGCATGGGTTAATTTTATTAAAACAAACAGTCCCGGAGCTAATTGGCTTCCTTTTGACCCGAAGGGCGAGAATACGATGCGAATAGGAAATACTATAAGAAACAGTCCTCTTGACAGAAGCGAGGAACTGAGATTTTTTGAAAAGATCATGAAGGATTCAGAAATATTTAAGAATTAGCGGAGGAGTTTTATGAATTTACATGAAAAACTCGTTACCTGCGAAAAGTATATAAAGGAAAACGGATATCCTGACGCTTCCATTGTTAGAAGCAATGACGGCTCAGAGATGATAGTGTTTAAAATTGGAAATATTACGGCAAAATATCCGAACGAAAAGCCTAATATTTCGGTAGCGTTTGCTAACGGTACTATGAATAACGGGGAAATAGATTTTGATGTAATGCAGGTTTTGTGCTTTGTAAGCAGCGGTATACCGTCCGACCGTCTTATGGATATACAAAAGTTCTGCTCCGATTTTAATAAGGCTATGCAGGTAGGTCACTTTGGTGTTGACTTTAAACATGAAAGCGTATATTTTAAGTGCGCGCAGGTGGTAGATAAAAAAGCAGGCGTAGAATATCTGCTCCAGATTTTTGACAGCGTATTTACCATGATAATATTTTACTTTGGATACGTATATGAGATTTTGCTTGAATTGAGCTACGGAATCATAGGATACGGAGGAACTTCCCACAGGCTCAGAGAGCGCAGGCGCGTTATGAACGAGGCTATGGCTGAACTCAGAGGCGAAGATGAAGCAGAAGAACCGTCGGATCCTTCGGAGAGGAATCAGGCTATACAGGAACTTTTGGCGACGCTCAAGGAAGAAAATCCGATCGTCCTTGAAGAAGCTAATATTAATATATCTTCAATAAGAGGCAAATCCGAAAGAAGGATGAAGAAGCAGGTTTCGGCTGAAGAAACTGCTGCCAAGATTATGGATCTTGCTACCACTCTTAAAGAAGAAAAACGTATCAGGAAACAAAAGGAAGCTGAGGAAGAACAGGAACGCATAGAGATACAAGCGAGAAGCACGGTATCCGACAGTAATGCAGACAGCCTGAAAAATCCTATGCCTTCAGTAAGCATGTTTACCGAACGCGACAGAAAAAAGACAACGCCTCTCGATATGGAAGGTTTGCAGAAAGCCCTCATGAAGGAACATGAGGAACGTGCCAAGCGTAAAATAGAAAATGCTGACAGGGATAATGCGCAGTCAGATAATTCGTCGGAAATCAGAGGCAATAAGAAAGATGTTAAGATCATAAAAACTGATATTTATAAAAACAGCAACAGGAATATGCTCGATGAATCTAATGATATCTCAGACGATAAGAATCAGGATTCTCTTATTCAGCGGCTCAGAAAATGGACTCAGAGTTAAATATTCCGAATGTGAAAGGAAAAATGTAACAATATGCCCTTCTGTTTAATAGATTAATTTAACAGGAGGGTTTATTTTATGACTAAAAAAGTAGTAATCGTAGGAGGAGGCTGGTCTGGCAGCGCGGCAGCCGTGGTAGCCAGAAAATGCGGAGCAGAAGTGGTGCTTCTCGAAAAAACAGATCTGCTGTTAGGACTCGGCAACGTAGGCGGTATAATGAGAAATAACGGAAGATTTACAGCGGCAGAAGAAAATATAGCTCTCGGCGCAAATGAGCTTTTTGGTATCACGGACAGACTGACGCGGCACAGGAATATAGATTTTCCGGGGCATGAACACGCATGGCTGTACGATGTAATAAAAGCCGAACCGGCGGTAAGGCGGCTTTTGCAGGAGATGGGAGTAGAAATACATCTTATATCCAGAGCCGTAGATGTAGAATATGAATCCAGTACATCAGGCAGGTTTGTAAAGAGTATTGTGCTTGCCGATGGAACTAAGATAGAAGGAGATGTATTCGTTGAGTGTACCGGGTCTACCGGTCCCATGGGCAACTGTCTTACATATGGAAATGGATGCTCAATGTGCGTATTGCGCTGTCCTTCATTTGGTCCTCGCGTAAGTATCACTGGTAAGTTAGGTCTTACGGATATTATGGGGCAGCGTTCAGATGGAGCGTTTGGAGCGTTCAGCGGATCATGCAAACTGGAAAAGAGTTCTCTTTCCGACGAGATCCAGGAAGAATTAGATACAAAAGGCGTGGCTGTGATAGCGCTCGATAAGGATCAGATTAACAGAGAAAAGCTGAATCTAAAGGTATGCCAGCAGTATGCGTTAGATGAATACGCTGAAAATATAGTTTTGCTGGATACAGGATATGCGAAACTTATGACGCCGTTTTTCCCTCTCGATAAGCTGAGAAACGTACCAGGATTTGAAAATGCGAGATATGTAGACCCTTACGCAGGCGGAAAAGGAAATTCAATAAGATATCTGTCTGTGGCGAGCAGGAGCGACGATATGAAAGTAAAAGGCGCTGAAAATATGTTTTGCGGAGGTGAAAAATCCGGATTATTCGTGGGGCATACGGAGGCAATATCGACAGGCAGCTTAGCTGGATATAACGCCTGCAGATATATTAAAGGCATACCTATGCTGGAATTGCCTCAGGGACTTGCGATCGGAGATCTTATTGCATTTGCCAACAGACAGATAGAGCTGTCAGAAGGCTTGAAAACAAGATATACATTTGCCGGCGCCGATTATTTTAAACGCATGAAAGAAAAAAACTTGTATACAACTAATAGTGAAACGATAAAAAAACGTGTAAAGCGTTATGATTTACAGGGAATATATTCGGAAAAACTTTTCTGATATGCATGATTCATGATATAATAAACAGTAATTTAAAAAATCAGTTTATTTAAATCGGAGCAAAGCGTGATAAGCTTGCTTAATCACGCTGCGATGATTGCAACCGCCTGAGAGCTTTGCTCCTCAGAGTTTCAGTGGGAGATTATAACTTTCACTGAAAGTCGGATATGGAACCCGCCGCCTAAGAGGCGGGGGACATCT
>JAAVYD010000199.1 GCA_022790955.1 Bacillota bacterium | reverse complement strand
GGCCTGCATTTTGACGGCTGGGACGACTGCTTTCACTTTGACAAATGGATGGAGGCTTTTTCCGCCTGCGGGGTGGATCCGGATTTTTATGCCACCCGCACCCGGGGCCTTGACGAGGTATTCCCCTGGGATCATCTGGACTATGGCGTGACAAAAGCGTTCCTGCAGGCAGAGTATGAACGAGCCTATCAGGGGCTTACCACCCCCAACTGCCGGGAAAAGTGTGCAAACTGCGGCGCTTTGTGCTACAAAGGAGGGCTGTGCGTTGAAAAACGTGAGAATGTGGTTTAAAAAAGGGGGAGCGGCAAAATATATCTCCCATCTGGATTTAACCCACTGCATGGGGCGCGCCCTGAAGCTTTCCGGCCTGCCTATATGGTATACCCAGGGCTTTAACCCCCGGATCTATATGGCGTATGCCATGCCTCTGTCCCTGGGTGTAAGCGGGGAGAGGGAGTGTGTGGACATCCGCCTGACAGAAGAGGATTTTCCTTTAGCGGACGTGGCAGGCCGCGTCAATCCCCGCCTGCCAGACTCCATTTCCGTCTGGGGTGTTACAGAGCCGGAAAACAAGCTGGATGCCATCGCCTTTGCCGACTATGAACTGCGCCTGGAGGCAGGGGACAGCGCCGGGTTAAAAAGCCAGATAGAAGGGCTTTTGGCCCAAGGCCCCGTAATCGTGACGAAGCATGGAAAAAAAGAGGATAAAGAGTTGGATATTGCCCCTTATTTTTCCGGCATGGCATTAAACGCCGGACCGGGATATCTGGAGGCCGCCCTGCGCCTGCCCTGCAGCGTTTCCGGCAGTATAAACCCCAGCCTGCTTTTAGATGCCCTGAAGAGCTGCCTGGGCTTGGCGCCCTATGCGGAAATCTATCGTAAAAGGCTTTTGCTGGAAGATTTTTCCGAAATAGCGTAAAAAACACCTTGCAAAACCACTTGCGGTATGGTAAAATATTTAAGCATTTGAGTTCTGCGGGCGTCCTCAAAGGCTTGCCCGTGGGGTTCTTGGCGCGAAAGCGCCGGAAGCGGACAGTCCGCTGCCGGGTTCCCGGCATGAATGTCTGAATATATTTTTTGGAGGAATATCAAATGGACGCACTGAAAATCATTTCCCAGGCTTCCCTGCGGGAAGAAGTACCCCAGTTCAACATTG
>JAAVYD010000087.1 GCA_022790955.1 Bacillota bacterium | reverse complement strand
TGATGCACGATTTCTCTTGCAGAGAGCCGTCGGATATGAATTACGAAATATTGAGGGACAGAAGCCGGTTTTTTAAGGAAAGCAAGGAGGGCAATCTGATAATGAGTAAGATTATGGAAGATTTAAGAAGTGAATCGTTCAGAGAAGGAGTAGAGATGGGAAAGATAGAAGGGAAGATAGAAGGGAAGATAGAAGGAAAAAGGGAAGGAATGCGTGCTGCTGCAATGCGTATGCTTACTTCCGAAAGATTTGGAATAGAAGAGATAGCTGAGTTGTCAGGATTGTCGGTGGAAGAGGTCAAGGAGCTTAGTACGAATAAAACGGCGTAAGAATATAAGATTTATGTTTATATTAATATAATTAAAATTAAAGACAATGTTAAAAAATATGATAGATAAAATCGAACGGGAACGTGATATCACGTTTGAAGAATTAAAGATTTTGCTTACAACCGAAGATAAGAAATCTCTGATATATCTTGCGGAGCGCGGAGCTAAGACTGCAGAGGAAATATACGGCAGGAAGGTTTTTATCCGAGGACTGATTGAATTTACAAATTATTGCAGAAATGACTGTTATTATTGCGGAATCAGAAGAAGTAACAATCGCGTACAGCGGTACAGGCTGACCAAAGAGCAGATTTTAAGCTGCTGTGCTGAAGGTTATAGACTGGGTTTTTATACTTTTGTGCTTCAGGGCGGCGAGGATCCGTATTTTAATGATAACAGGCTGTGCGATATTATAGCTGCAATAAAAACAAAGTATCCGGACTGCGCGGTTACGCTTTCTTTCGGAGAGCGGTCGAAAGAAAGCTATCAGGCGTATTTTGATGCGGGAGCGGACAGGTATCTGCTCAGGCATGAAACAGCAGATAAGGAACATTACGGAAAGCTGCATCCTGCAGAAATGTCTTTTGAAAACCGCAGACGATGTTTGATGGATCTGAAAGATATTGGTTTTCAGACGGGTTGTGGGTTTATGGTGGGCTCGCCGTATCAGAGCGTAGAAACCATATATAAGGATCTGCAGTTTATACGTGAGATTCAGCCGGAAATGGTAGGGATAGGACCGTTCATACCTCAAAAAGATACGCCGTTTTGCAATGAGAGAGCGGGCGCTATGGATATGACCGTCAGGCTGCTGAGCATAATCCGCCTGATTCATCCACCCGTGCTTCTGCCTGCAACCACGGCGCTGGGAACAATAGATTCTTACGGCAGGGAGCGGGGAATATTGGCGGGTGCGAATGTAATAATGCCGAATCTTTCGCCGCTCGATACACGCGATAAATATTCTCTTTACGATAATAAAGCGTTTTCTGGCTATGAAGCGGCTGAATGTTTGGAGCAGATACAGGAACGAATCAGAAAAATTGGATATGAGATTGTAAAGGAACGTGGAGATTTTAGAGGGTTATGATTATAGTAAATATGAATTATATGAAGGTTTAAACCGGCATTATAAAATAACAAATCCCCAAATACAAAGATATGATTTTGTAATTTGGGGATTTTGCATATGTGAAATTTATTTTATAGATGTAAATTGGTTTTTAATGTTGCTGTGCGGCACTTTTATAAAATTGAATATTTTTATTATTTCTAAATTTTATTTAATGCGTTGCGCTAATAAAAATTAGATACTTACTATCAATATATTGTCCTATCATATAGAAATTAATATACAGAATTAGTTGATAACAGTATGATTATATAGTGAGTCAGTTTGTAATTTTACTATAAATCACTTTTATTGTTTATCAATATATTGCGTTATTTATAATATTAAATATTATTTACTGATTATAATACTGCTAAAACAAGTCAACTTAATAGAACAAAGGGTTATTTAATAAAATTTGAATCACTGATTTTTAATCTTATCTGCCAATTCATTAAGATAAACCCAGCGATCCATTTTTTCCTCCAGGCGGGAGGCAAGTTCTTTTTTTTCTTCAGATAGTTTCTGAAGCTGTACGTAATCGTCGGTCAGCTTGGCTATCTCGGCGTCTTTTTCTGCGATGGCATCCTCAAGGGCGGCTATGTCTGAATCTATCGTTTCGAATTCTTTTTGCTCCATATAGGAAAATTTTAGTTTTTTAACTCTTTGAGGACGTTTGTTCTGATTGGATTCAGAAGCGTTTTCAATCTGTCCTGCCGAACCTGCTCTCCTGCCGCCGCTTTCCATTTCTGCCGAAAGAGCCTCCAGCTCCTTTGCCCGCATAGTATCCGTAAACCCTCCCGGAAACTGGCGCACAAGCCCTCCGCCTTCAAATGAGAACGTGCGGATACATAATCTGTCGAGAAAATATCTGTCGTGAGAAACGATTATCACAGCGCCGTTGAAATGGTCGAGATAATCTTCAAGCACCGTCAGCGTCGATATATCCAGATCGTTGGTCGGCTCGTCGAATATAAGCACATTAGGAGCCTGCATAAGGATACTCAGCAGGTACAGCCTGCGCTTTTCGCCGCCGGAGAGCTGCCCGATGGTAATGGAATGCTTAATTCGCGGGAACAGAAATCGTTCAAGCATCTGAGAGGCGGAAAAAGAGCCTTCGTCCGTCTGCACATTATCGGAAATGCCTTCAACATATTTAATAATCCGCTGGTTAGGATCCCACACCTGAGTATCCTGAGAAAAGTAACCGATCTTAACGGTATCGCCGATGTTGATTGTTCCGGAATCCGGAGGAATTTCTCCGAGGATCATTTTCAGCAGAGTAGATTTTCCGCAGCCATTATCGCCGATAATGCCGATGCGGTCGCGCCGCAGAACTGTGTATGTGAAATCCGATATCAGGATATTGTCGTCAAACGCTTTGCAGAGGTTGTTAATCTCAATAATCTTTTTGCCCAGTCTGCTGCTCGCCGTCCCGATGGAAAGACTTGAATCATCTATCACTAATTTGCTGTCCCGCAGCTCCTCGAAGCGCTGTATATGGGATTTTGCTTTGGTAGAGCGCGCTCGCGCGCCGCGTCTTATCCATGCAAGTTCTTTTTTATACA
Organism: Bacillota bacterium; assembly: GCA_022790955.1. Lineage (GTDB taxonomy): Bacteria > Bacillota > Clostridia > Peptostreptococcales > Anaerovoracaceae > JAAVYD01. The sequence goes on along the minus strand of JAAVYD010000087.1, from coordinate 2,630 downwards.
TAGCCGCTCGCTTGCGTTCGCTTGCCAGAGTCATTTCCAGGCGCTGCGCTTTAGCTTCTATATAATAATCATAATTGCCTTCGTAAACATACATGCCGCCGTTATCCAGCTCAAATATTTTTTTCGTCACCCGGTCTAAAAAATACCTGTCGTGGGTAATCATAAGAATAGCGCCTTTGTATTTCACGAGGAAATCTTCGAGCCAGGCAATAACGCTGTTATCCATATGGTTTGTCGGCTCGTCTAAGATTAAAAGCTCCGGGCTTACGGAAAGCACGGCAGCCATCGCCACGCGTTTGCGCTGACCGCCCGAAAGCTCTCCCATCGGCGTATCAAAGTCGAGTATGCCCAGCTTAGTCATCATAGCGCGGCAGGTGAAAAACTGAGTATCGGCATCTATCCGTTTAAGATAAGTTTCAGCCTGTTCGGCTGCTGTGAGTTTGGGATCGAAGTCGGGATGCTGAGGAAGATATGCGGTTTTAATGCCGTTCGTGAGCGTTATCTTGCCGGAATCCGCATCTTCAAGCCCTGCAAGAATACGCAGCAGAGTAGATTTTCCGGTACCGTTTACGCCTATCAGACCTATTTTTTCGCCTTCGTGTATGCTCAGGCTTATATCTTTGAGCAGAGGTTTTTCGGTATAGCTTTTATTTTATCAGCATTTAGTAATATCATTGTATTTCTCTCGTTTTCAGGAAAATTAAAGTTTTAACCGTTTTAGAATAACAGAAAAACGATAATTTCGCAAATATAACAGGTTGTTTTGATATTAATAAAACGCTGAGGAATAATCGTCAGTGGTAAAGACAGGGCGGGGATTTTATTGAAGATTCAGGTTTTTATATCATTAACATATGCGGAGGATATTTTAATGGTTTTTGAAAACTCAGGTTCGTTTTGAAGACGCTGTTTGCTTGCGATTTAAAGGCGTTCATAGTAAAATGTAGTAACGGCAAAAGCGTGTTTTTACAGGGGCGCGCAGGAATTGAAAATCAAAAAATTTATATAGAGTGCATTTTTAATGCAGTTATTGTGAGAATTTATATTAATACGAAAGAAAAGCAGGTGAAAATTATGAGTGACCGTAATGATATTAACGGCGGCGCTGATCCGAAGGCTACAGGCGGCAACGCCAAGCTGAGCGATATGAAAAAAGAGATGGTGAACGGAGTTCAGATTAAAACTTATACGCTGAACGACAGCGGACAATCACTGTTTAAGGTTCCCACAGAAGCGCAGATAGAGCAGGATATTCAGGATTACGAGAAACGTATGCAGGATGAAGCAGACGCTAAGTTTCAGGAGCTTCGCGGCAGTAATGCGGATCTTAATGATGCCGATGTAAAAACTTTGGATAAGGAGCTTGGTATTTCCAGTGCAGAAGATTCTGTAAAGCTCGATCCGGAGCAGATAGCGGAGCGCATGAAGCAGATTGTTAAGGACGACAGAATAGTCTGCATAGGCGACAGCATTACCTACGGGCATCAGGTTGAGGGTTCGCTGACATGGATAGGAAGGCTGCGCCGCGAGGAGGAGATAAATCTGCTTAACGTGGGTCTGGACGGCGATACTACCGAGGGTATGCTGACTCGGTTTAAAGAACATGTTTTAGATCTTGAACCGAAAGCTGTGCTTATAATGGGCGGAGGCAACGATATTTTCGGCGAAACGCCGCTGGAGTATGTGACTAATAATATCGCCACAATGGCGCAGATCGCGCTGGATAAGGGCATAGTGCCTATGGTCGGCATCGAGCCGGAGCCTAATCACAAGAAAGTCCCGAAGGAATGGAAAGCCTTTATAGATTACGATAAGGCATGTGAAAATATGGCTACGCTGAAACAATGGCTGCTGACGTTTGCTCAGGCTAATCAGCTTCCTGTTATAGATTTTGATACGGGAATGAAGACCAGGCTTAAAGCCGGATACGGCAGGTATTTTATGGATGGAGCGCATCCAAATCCCGCCGGGCATAAAATCATGGCTGCCGTTGCGAAGGAAGCCTTTGTTAAGATGGGTCTGCTGCAGGAGAAGCCGGAGCCGACAGACGACAGATTTGCCCTTTAGGGCGGATTGGTCTGCTGGGATTCCGTTGCTGAAAAATTAAAATTGATAAGGAGCAGGTCATGAATTCTGATAATTTAGCTTATAAATATGATGAAATATGCGATGAACTTATAAACGGCGAGATCGTTATGATGACGCCTCGGCCTGTGGTGAATCATAATATAGTGGCTTTTAATATCGCCAAAACTTTTTCGGATCATTTAAAAGGGAAATCGTGCATGTCTTTCGGGGATGGAGTGGATCTCTATCTTAACGACAAGAACAGATTCGTACCGGACGGAATGATAGTCTGTGACCGAAGCAAGATAAAAGCGGACGGAGTACACGGAGCGCCCGATCTGGTTATCGAGGTGCTTTCGCCGAGTACAGCGAAAAACGATAGGGGAAAAAAGAAAGACGCATACGAAAAAGCCGGAGCAGGTGAATATTGGATAGTCAATACAGTGGATAAATCAATAGAAGTGTATCTGCTGGAAAGCGGCAAGTATGTTTTGGATAACGTTTACAGCATATATCCGGATTATATATTAAAAAAGATGAACGACGAAGAAAGGGCGGCCGTG
>JAAVYD010000086.1 GCA_022790955.1 Bacillota bacterium | reverse complement strand
CCGGACGATACTTCAAAGGAAAATACATTCCGTCAATGCATATCGCTGATCTCGTATTTCCCATGCTTAATAGCATATTCATATCAGGCAAAACACGCTCATTTCGACAATCAGAGTCTGCACATCCATTACCCTATGCCTGAACTTTCTACTGCAGAAAACATACTCAGGCTTATACGTCCTACCGGCGAATACAGCGACATAGAAGCAAAACTGCTCGATATTTCGCTTATTCTTCATGCCGAACACGGCGGCGGAAACAATTCTACATTTACTACTCATCTCGTTTCTTCAACCGGCACGGATACCTATTCCGCCATAGCTGCCGCCATAGGTTCACTGAAAGGTCCAAGACACGGAGGCGCAAATCTGTCCGTACTTTATATGCTTAAAGATCTTAAAGACGAAGTCAGCGATATAACAAATTACTCTCAGGTAGAAAATTATCTGCGCAGAGTCGTATCAGGCAAGGCAAACGACGGTTCCGGTCTTATATACGGTCTGGGTCATGCTATTTATACTTTAAGCGATCCAAGAGCAAAACTCATTAAAAAAATGGCGAAAGGTCTTGCTGAAAAGAAAAATCTTATGGATGAATTTATGCTGTATGAATTTATCGAACAGGCAGGCTCTAAAATCGTATCCGAAATAACAGGCGTCGAAACCATACTTCCCGCTAACGTAGATCTGTACTCCGGTTTCGTGTATCATGCGCTGAATATTCCGCTGGATCTGGTAACCCCGCTGTTTGCCGCTTCGCGTATGTCAGGCTGGTGCGCTCACAGAATAGAGGAAATTATAGCAAATAACAGACTCATGCGTCCCGCTTATAAATGCATTCACGAAAATACTCCTTATACACCTATTGATTCAAGATAAAAACAATCTTAAAAAGCCGCACTGCATTGCCGGTCTGCCATATATAAATATTAATATAAGCAGGTATAACGACCGGTACTGCGGTCAAGATATAAATACAGATAACTTATATTTGATTTTGCGTATGCAAAATGCAAAATATTATCAAATTTCAATAGTTACAACTGTAAGAAATAAAAACAGGCAGTTAAAATAAAATGCAAACAGCTCGACAAAAAAATAATTTAAACACAAATCAACAACCAGTCAAAAATAAATAGATCTTCTGACTGGTTGTTTAATTTCATTAATAAGACGCAGATTCCGCAAACTATCATAACAAAAGCGTAAAATTCCCGTCTGTTCTCACTTCGCAGCTAAAATCTGCAAAATCCTATATTTCAAAATCTTCCGCATTTACATTTCTTTAAATATCGTTCTATTAATTAAAAGCTGATCTATTTAATCATGTAATGTTCTCTTTTCCGCTACGTTTTGTATCTTCAGCATATGACCCTTTCTTAGCATCCTGCGCATCTTATCCCTGTCTTTATCTATAAGAGCCTCCCTGTGTTCCTCAAGATGACTTATAAGCTGATCTATTTCAAACAAAAGATTTTCTCTGTTTAATAAAAACAGATCGCACCACATATCTGCATCTAATCTTGCTACTCTTGTCATATCAAGAAAACTGCCCGCGCTGAATCCCTTTTCCTTTGGCAGCGTAGCGCTTCTTATATAGGAATTAGAAACTATATGAGCAAGCTGAGACGTATACGCGATACTCTCGTCATGATGTTTCGCCGTAGTTTCAAGCACAGCCTTAAAACCGATATCGTAAGCAAGCTGCTTCAGAGTTTTCAGCTTATCTCTGTCCGTATTTTCAGTAGGCGTTACAAGATAACTGGCATTTACAAACATATCGCTTTTTGAAAAAGTAAAACCTGAATATTCCGTACCAGCCATAGGATGCGAGCCGATAAATTCCACACCCGCAGCTTTAAGCGGTTCCGCAACATTATTCACTATATATTCTTTTACTCCGCATACATCCGTTACTATCGCTCCATTTTTAAAATTATCTTTATTTTCCAATAAAAAATCGACTATCATCTTAGGTGGAATTGCAGCTATAACAAGATCTCCCCGTGAAAGCAGATCCAATCTGTTTACTGGTATTACCTCGTCCACGGCTTCCATTGATATCGCCAGATCCAGAGTATTCTCATCCGAATCTACACCTATAACGTGATGTTCTGTATGTTCTTTTATTGCTTTACAAAAAGACCCTCCTATAAGACCGAGTCCAACTACTATTATCTTCATTATTTCGATAAGCCGCCTGTTAATTTCAGGATAAATCTAAATATTCAGGCTGCTTTTCTCCTTCCGTCTGCAATTATATCATAAATACCTATTTTCTGACAGCCTAATTGAATTTATACAAAATTCTATCTGCCCTCTGCCTTTTTACGCCGGTATAATAATTGATTTTCAGTCATACTCTAAGATATAAACATCAATATTATAATAACTTAGATCCTGAGGATCTTTGCAGTTATTCAAATTGTAATAATTTTGTAATATCTATTAATAATACCACCCGGTACAGTTTTTCAAAAATAATAATTTATTAATATAAATGTTATTGCTAATAGATTTTCCTTTGAATATAATCTAATTATAAAATATATTTAAAAGGAATCAAAGGGGCTAAGATCTATCATGAAACAAAAAACATTTCTGATTGCGGCAATCATTATTACACTATTCATATTTCTATCGGTTACAGTTTTTTCACTGCCGACAAAGATGTCTGGAAATTCCAGCGAAAATACAAACAGTCAATCCAACGCTAATATAAACGAAAATAAAACAACCGAATCCGATACGCCCCAGGACAATGCACAGGATACCCCTGAACCAGAAGCCTCTTCTTCTGAAAATAAACCCTCCGATGATTCTGACGCTTCTGCCGAACCAGCTGCAAAAGAACAGACTCCTGAAGAAAACTCAGATCAAAACGTATCCTCAGAGCCTGAAATCCCATCAGCTCCAATGATCGCGCTTACTTTCGACGATGGACCTTATTCGCCTGTTACAGACAGAATCCTCGCCAAACTTGCCGAATATAACGGCAAAGCTACATTTTTCGTGGTAGGAAACCGTGTATCTACATACCCAAATTCCGTTATAAACGCTTCAAATTTAGGCTGCGAAATCGGAAACCATACATGGGATCATACTCCTCTGACAAAACTTTCCCCGCTGGAAATAGCCCGTGAAATTCATGACACAGATACGGCGGTAGGATATTATACAGGAAAATTCCCGGCGCTTGTGCGTCCAGTAGGCGGAGGCAGAAACGAAGTTGTGGATGCTTCCGTAGACAAACCAATGATAAATTGGTCGGTAGATACTAAAGACTGGAATTCTAAAAATTCCCAAAAAGTTATCTGGTCTGTTCTTAATAATGTTCAGGATGGCGACATTGTACTTATGCACGATTTGTATCCTTCTACGGCAGATGCATGCGACGTACTGATTCCAGAGCTTATAGGCAGAGGCTATCAGCTCGTAACGGTCAGCGAACTGGCAAGCGCCAAAGGAATAACTCCCGAACCTGGAAAATTATACAGATCATTCAGACCTTAAAATATCGGAAAACACAGTCTATATAAAATTCATCATAAAATAAATTTTATAAATATGCAGAAGTTGAATTTATTTTAATTACCTTAACACGCTGAATAAATCATAAAAAATATTTGTTCGCAGACCAAAATAATTAATTGTGCAATAATATAATAGTGTAATAAAACCGCCTATGGCAATGCACGAAAAACTTAATAAATCGCTCAAATTCGTGCATTTAAAAATCAAAAATCCGAGTAAAAGGTTTTGCCTTATACTCGGATTTTTGTATATTCACTAAAATAGACGCAAATCTGCCCTCTGTTTTTACTAACTTGCCGCACTCATAATTTACATTACGCTATATTTAATTTTCTACTGGAAAGCCGGCGGAGTAATCTTCGTATCCGGGAAAATAGAATCAGCCGGAGAAGGACTTGACATACTGAAATACATCTTCGCTGCCTTTGTAGTTCCGAAATCACGGTTGGAACCGGTATCCTGAACTTTATTAAACGCTTCTCTGAATAATGCATTATGCGCTTCCTCTCTGTTAAGCAGGAAGTCTATCGTTTCTCTTACTTTTTTATCATTAATCTGGCGGTAAAGATACTCATAAACAACCTTTGCTCTCTGTTCGGACGCTATATTTGAAAGCAAATCTGCGCATAAATCGCCTGTTACAGTAACATAATCTGCTGTCCAAGAATATCCGGAAGCATTTATCAGACCAGGATTCAGACCAAGGATAACGTGAGATTGAATTTCTCCCGCCCCTACTGCTGATGCATCTACATCATGTCCGTTAAGCAGATTTATCGTTTGAGCAACCATTTCCATATGACCCAATTCCTCTGCAGCGATGTCCATAAACAGATCCTTGATATCCGGGTCTTTAATGCGAAAACTCTGTGATAAATACTGCATGGCAGCTTTAAGCTCTCCGTTTCCGCCTCCGAGCTGCTCCTGCAGCAAAGCGGCATACTGAGGATTCGGTCTTTCTATTCCAACAGGATGAAACAACTGTTTTTCATGTTTAAACATAATTATCAATCTCCTTTCTTTCATGTTTATTGTGTCCAAAAGAAGCGATAATATTTAGATGTTTTTATCCTTATAAGGTAATTTTTTCAAATTTTATTAAAGCGTTATATCTATATCAACTACACCCTAAGCCTGTTTAAGTAAACCGTTCAGATATTTCGCCGCGGCATCAGGCACTTTAAACGTCATTCCCATTTTCGCTATTTCGAGCCTGACATACGGCTGATCCTCATATGAATATATCTTCATAATATCGTAAAGATTGCCGTCAGTTTCTTTATCCCCCGCTTTCAGCGTTTTCTCCTGAGAAAAAGAAAACTCGCCGTTTTTTTGAGCGTTTTCCGGAAGCTCCCCTAACTTCCATTCATCTATCTCAAGAGCCGTTATAAAATCCTCTATATCTTTTTTACCCGACACGATCTTTATTATCTCCCCTGAACCTACAGCCGAAACGTTAATCTGCTGCGCCTTTTCCATGCCGCTGTAATAATCCGAAATACTGTCGCTGCTTTCCTCGGATTCCGATTCATCCGCAGATTTTACAGAAGTACAACCGCAAAGAGCCGCTATAAGCGTAACTGCAAGCATAACGCTGACTATCTTTTTCATAATTTTATCCTCCTATATCTGACAATTTCTTGCTAATTCGACATACAAAAATTTTTATATTGTTCCTTTGGCTGTTTTTGTATTATAATACTAACCGCTTAATACAATAATACATATTAGATATCGCATTGTCAATGGAATTAATAAATATATCAGAAATTTTTTAATTTGAAGCAAATTTCATTTTCTTTCTGCGCTCCAGATGCGCACTATTGGTATTGTAAAGTACAACGTTATAAACAAGATGTTTTCTCTGATTCACAACATGCATATCTTTTCCATAACATTATTCAAATCTTTTATCATATTTATCAAAAGTAAGACTATAAACCACTTTATACTATAACCATAATATTTTAGATTTTTTATTAATAAAATTATGCAGCTTTTATTATTAATACTTAATTTAATAGTATAAATTTACAGTAAATATATTTCCATAATTAATATAAAAACTTTATTTTAACAGTTAGCCTTTTTATACATAAAAAAGAGGCGTCGCCGCCCCTGCATATTATATTAATATCTTACACTTTTACACTTATCATAAAACTTTATCGAAAATGTATTTTCTTTAAATGCCCATATTTAGATTTACGAATATCCACTTTATATTACACATTATTCAGCATTAACAAGCAGGCAAATACCTGTTTCCGTATCCTATACTTCAGAAGAATATAAACATACCCAATGCACAGATTTCCAACTTTAAATCATTATCTTTATTACCTCATATTACCGCTCTATTTAAAATTAATTTATTTTTATATTTTGTAATTTATACTATAATTTTCTAATTATAATCACAAGTTCGCTAAATATTCGTCAACCTATTTTTATTGATAGGTTGACATTTTGTATTTATTACCTTATACTATCTTTAATTCTGCAGAATATATACACATTTGCTGCGATAAGTTAAATGCTCATTCAGTATGCAGTATACATTAATAGCTCATTTTATTTCATCCCATAATACTGTATCACATTTACAAACCATATTTATACTTTGCAGCGTTATTCGATATCCCCAAACTAAACAATCTAAAATCAACAGCTAAACCTTTCACATACTGCGCGCATCCCGGGAGTGCGGCGCAGCAAGCTGAATCTGATTTTAATAAAAACAGGTACTTATTCATGGAAAACACAACTACACAAATACAACGAAAACCAGCGTTAAAAGCCATAGATATGGCATACATAGCAGTGTCGGCAGCTTTCATTGCAGTATGCGCATGGATATCCATTCCCGTTGCTATACCATTTACACTTCAAACATTTGCAGTTTGTCTTATTTCCGGACTTCTCGGCATGAAGCGCGGTACTTTAACGGTATTAATATACATTCTGCTCGGCGCGGCAGGGCTTCCTGTGTTTACAGGATTTAAAGGCGGTATCGGCGCTCTCGCAGGGGTTACAGGAGGTTACATAATCGGATTTATATTTACAGCGTTAATAGTAGGCTTTATATCTGATCGTTTCCAGAAAAAAACAATTCCGCTTATTATATCTATGATATTTGGAATCCTGCTATGCTACGCCTTCGGCACAGCCTGGTTCATGTTTTTATACACGCAAAACACGGGCGCAATCGGGCTTACCGCAGTACTTATGAAATGCGTAGTTCCTTTTATAATTCCAGATATGATCAAACTCGCCGTTGCAGCGATTTTAGTAAAAAGGCTTGAAAGATTCGTAAAATGCTAAGTATGATTTTAATAAAAGCGAGAAATAATTTATGGAAAACACAAATACTCAAATACAACGAAAACCAGCGCTAAAAGCCATAGATATGGCATATATAGCGATATCGGCAGCTCTTATTACAATATGCTCCTGGATTTCTATTCCTGTTGCCATACCGTTTACTCTCCAGACATTTGCAGTTTGTCTTATTTCCGGACTTCTCGGCATGAAACGCGGTACTATAACAATATTAATATACATTCTATTAGGCGCGATCGGGCTTCCTGTATTTTCAGGATTTAAAGGCGGAATCGGGGCTCTCGCAGGAGTTACCGGAGGTTACATAGTAGGATTTATATTTACGGCGTTAATAGTAGGTTTCATATCCGACCGCTTCCGTAAAAAAACGGGACCTCTCGTTATATCAATGATAATAGGAAACGTAGTGCTCTACGCCTTCGGCACAGCCTGGTTTATGTTTTTATACACTCAAAATACAGGTTCTATCGGTCTTACCGCGGTACTTATGAAATGCGTGATTCCTTTCATAATTCCTAACCTTATAAAAATTGCCGTTGCAGCAATTTTAGTAAAAAGGCTTGAGAGATTCGTAAAATAACGAATCTCTCAAGCCTCGCCTCTCAGGCGCAATACAACTTCACTCACAATCTTTATGATCCGCCCGGCTTCTTCTTTTTTATTATACTTACCGAGAGAAATCCGCAAAGAACCGTGAGCCATTTCGTATGGTATGCCTATCGCCATAAGAACGTGACTCGGATCTACCGAACCCGACGCACATGCAGAACCCGAAGAAGCAGCAAGCCCCTGCAGATCTAAATCAAAAAGCAAAGACTGCCCATCTACGCCGGAAAAAGATATGTTAAGATTCCCCGGAAGCCGATTTTCTGGATCTCCGTTGAGCCGCGAATCGTGTATCTTAAGCAGTCCTTCCTGCACTTCATCTCTCATAGCGGATAACTTTTCAGCCTTTTCCTTCATCTCAGCGCAGGCTTCGGAAAAGGCTTTTGCCATCCCTATAATTCCCGCCACATTTTCTGTCCCGGCGCGGTGTCCTCTTTCCTGAGCGCCTCCATCTACAAGCGCTTCCGGAAACAGACCTTTTTTACAATACAAAGCTCCCACGCCTTTAGGACCATGAAACTTATGTGCAGAAATCGCCATCATATCTATATTATCAGCCTTAACGTCTATCGGCAAAATCCCTGCAGCCTGCACTGCGTCCGTATGAAATAAAACGCCCGCGTCTTTGCATACCGCGCCTATCTCTCTGACAGGCTGAATCGTTCCGATCTCATTATTCGCATACATAACGGAAACCAGCGCGGTATCCGATCTTATAGCCTCTTTTACATCCTGCGCTGATACTCTGCCCAGCTCGTCCACTGGCAGATATGTGACCTCAAAACCTTCATTTTCCAATGCCTTAGCGGAATGAAGCACCGCATGATGCTCGATAGCAGTCGTTATCATATGTTTTTTCCCCGAAGCCGCTGATTTGCGCATAACACCTTTCAGCGCCCAGTTGTCTGCTTCCGAGCCGCCCGATGTAAAAAATATCTCAACGGGACTCGCCCCTATAAGTTCGGCGACAGTTTTTCTTGCTTTTTCTATCGCCTGGTGAGAATTTCTGCCAATTTGATATAAAGATGAAGCGTTTCCGTAATTTTCTTTAAGATAAGGCAGCATTTCTGCAAGAACACTATCCGAAATTCTCGTAGTCGCCGCGTTATCCGCATATATAAAATCTTTCATAATTTACACCTCGCATAATGAACCTGCGTAAAACCGCTGGAAATGCTTATTCAAAGTATAGCTGAGATCATAACAAGCTCTTTTGCAATATGATTCCAGATTTGGCTCTGCCAGGTTTCGGAAGACATTATAACTTAACAGCATAAAATCTAAAATGAAACCTGCTGCTTAAAAGAGCAAGAATACTTGTCACTTGTTATATTAATATCTTTGTCGCTATACTTTTACAGTTCTGAGCCATCTTCGATCAGCGCGTACATAATACCGCCGCAGACCATTCCCTCGGACTCTGCCACTTCGCCAGTCATATCTATAAACACGGTTTTATACTCACCCGTTCCTATTATATCTATTGCATCTCTTATAACTGCGCCTTCGCTGCAGCCGCCTCCGATACTTCCGGTAACTTCGCCCCGCGGACTTACCGCCATTTTAGCGCCAGCGCCCCTTGGCGTAGAACCTTTGGTCTGAATTACCGTTACAACAGCCTTCGGCTCATGATTTTCAGCAAGATATTCTATCATCTCAAGATCCAGATCGGAAGCGTTTACGTATCTTGAACCGTCTTTATTATTTTCAGGAAGACGTTTATAAGAAATAAGTTCCGAGAGGATAGACACCGCTATTTCTTCAGGCGTTACAGCTCCGATATTAAGACCTATCGGCGTACAGATTCTATCCATATATTCCCTGCTGTAACCTTCCTGTTCAAGAAGATCGAGCAGACCTTTAACACGACGTCTTGAACCTATAAGACCCAAATAAGTAGGCTGCTTTCCTGGAAGTATAGCGCGAAGACAATCACCGTCGTGAACGTGGCCTCTGGTGATCACCACTACGTAATCGTACGGCGTGATTTTCAACTCCTCTATACAGTTTTCAAATGTATTGCATAAAACTTCTTTTGCCCACGGGAAACGATCGCGGTTTGCAAATGCCGGTCTGTCGTCAGCAACATAAACCTCAAATCCGCACTTAGATGCAAATTCGCATACGGGCAGCGCGATATGACCGCCTCCGAGCACTATCAGCCTTTCTTTCGGCAGGATCGGTTCCTTAAGATCGAAGCCATCCTCTTTCTTAACTGCCACAGGCGCAACCATATTAAATCCTTTTGCATTATCCGACTGCTCGACTTCCCCCAGGCTTCTCTTCAGCCCTTCACTTATACTGCCCGATTCTCCTTTTATTAATGTATTAAGCGACACGCTTTCTCCTTCTTTTAACTTCTGAAGAATCTGCGCGTAAATATTACTTTCCATGATGACCTCCTGAACCCTGCATAAAAAATATATAGTTAAATTATACCGTCTGTTTTTATAATTTAAACCTTACAGCAAAAATTACTGCCATAATTTTCTGATATTTATATTATAACCTGTCCCCGCCTTTTATATAAACCCCGAAAAACATGAAAACCCTATTTTCTAAGACATTAAAATTTTTATTCAGAATACAACAAGCTGTATGATTTTGATAAAATATTTTATATTTGACATAAATAAATTCATTTGATATTTCTAATGATATAAAAAAACCGCCGACTAAACGCCAGCGGCTGATAACCAAATTTACAAACTTACCGATGAGATTTTATGCTGCATCGGATCCTGTTCACTCGATCCTGTTACTCCTGCGCCGATGCTCCTGACGACCCGCCTACAACACGCACATTTACAGCTCTCAGCTTATCCGGATTTTTAGGATCCGGCTCCGTATCAAAAGTAACTTCCTGATTTTCATATAAAGTTTTAAAACCATCTATTAAAATACCTGAATAATGTACAAATACGTCAGAACCATCGCTGTCATCGCATACAAATCCATAACCCTTTTCGGCATTAAACCACTTAACTTTTCCGTTTTTCATCTATACCTCCCGTCTGCCTAAAGATTCCGATTATCTTTAAATTATACATTATACGCATGTCTTTGTCAAATTGCCTAATTGTATTTATTTTATTTTATTTAGCTTTAATAAATTTTATTAGAAGTCAACATGTTTTCTATTTACCATGAAAACCATCAATTACTTTTATCACCAAAACCTATCCTGCTGTCTATCGTTTATTAATATATATATCAACATAATTTACTTAACTTTTCAATTAATAAATTTTACTTAACGAACCCTATTGTACTTTGCGCTGTTGAAATCAAACGTTGCAATAAGATAAAACCCGTAATATAATATTAAGTTACGGAACAATATACCTACCGAAACCTGCCCTTCAGCAGCTTTTATTATTATGCAGAAAATATAATGCGGTATTTGTATTAATAAAATAACAAAATCCACAACACTAATCTTAATTCTGTTAATATATTTTCCCGTCCAATTTCACAGATATAACTCATATAAAAAAAAGGAGATAATATAAATTGATTAATGAAAAACTTAGAAACGTCGCTATTATAGCACACGTAGACCACGGCAAAACCACTCTGGTAGACGAAATGCTCAAGCAAAGCGGCGTATACAGAGAAAACCAGTCGGTGGTAGAGCGCGTAATGGATTCAAACGATCTGGAAAGAGAACGCGGCATTACCATTCTCGCGAAAAACACAGCGGTAACATACGAAGATGTAAAAATCAATATCGTAGACACTCCGGGCCACGCTGATTTCGGCGGCGAAGTAGAACGTATACTGAAAATGGTAAACGGCGTCATCCTTTTAGTAGACGCAGCCGAAGGTCCTATGCCGCAGACGCGGTTCGTACTCTCTAAAGCGTTGGAATTAAAACACAAAGTAATAATATTAATAAATAAAATCGACCGCCCGGACAGACGCATAAACGAAGTTATAGACGAAGTCCTGGAACTTCTCATGGATCTGAACGCCACCAGCGAACAGCTCGATTCGCCTATCCTGTTCTGCTCCGCAAGACAGGGCACGGCTTCTTATTCTCAGGAAGAAACCGGAACAGATCTGCGTCCCCTGTTCAATACTATATTAAAGCATATCCCTGCGCCGGAAGCAGACGCCGATCAGCCTTTTCAAATGTTAGTATCCGCTATTGACTATAACGAATTTGTAGGCAGAATAGCTATCGGACGTATAGAACGCGGAACTTTGAAGCAGAATCAGGAAATCTCTGTATGCAATTATCATGAAGGCTCAGATGTAAAAAAAGCAAAAGCAGCTAATATTTACGAATTTGACGGTCTTAATAAAACGTCTATCTCCGAGGCTTACGCAGGAAACATAATCGCCCTGTCCGGAATCGGCGACATCACTATAGGAGATACAATCTGCGATCTGGCTCGGATCGACCCTCTGCCTTTCGTGCAGATATCAGCGCCTACCATGGAAATGACATTCTGTGTAAACGATTCTCCATTTGCCGGACGCGAAGGCAAATACGTTACTTCAAGAAATATAAGAGAACGCCTGCATCGTGAAACATTAAAAGATGTTTCACTGCGCGTAACGGAAACGGATACTACGGACGCGTTTAACGTAGCAGGACGCGGAGAAATGCATTTATCTATTTTAATGGAAACAATGCGCCGCGAAGGATACGAATTTGCCGTTTCTCCTCCAAGAGTTCTCACCAAAACGATTGACGGCGTGCTTCACGAACCTGTCGAACGCCTTGTTGTAGACGTTCCTGAAAATTCAGTGGGCGCTGTTATAGAAAAAATCGGCTCCCGTAAGGGCGAAATGCTGCAAATGGTTCCGGTTGGCAGCCGCATGAAAATAGAATTTACAGTACCGTCAAGAGGTCTTTTCGGCTACAGAAACGAATTTATGACTGACACAAGAGGCGAAGGCATTATGGCTTCCGTTTTCGACAGTTACGCTCCTCATAAGGGCGAAGTTTCCCGCCGTTCCGCAGGCAGCCTTGTCGCTTTTGAAAGCGGTGAATGTTCTGCCTACGGTCTTTTCAACGCTCAGGACAGAGGAGCTCTATTTGTTGAGCCAGGAGTTCAAGTGTACGAAGGCATGATAGTAGGCGTTACGCCAAAAGCCGGAGATATAGACGTTAATGTCTGCAAGAAAAAGAATCTCACCAACATGCGCGCTGCAGGCAGCGAAGAAGCTCTCAAACTCGTACCCGTTAAAAAAATGAGCCTGGAACAGTGTCTTGAATTTTTAGCGGACGACGAGCTTCTGGAGATCACCCCCGACAGCCTGCGTCTTAGAAAACAGATATTAAACAAACAGGATCGAGCAAAACATAGGGCGCGGGACAAGTCATAAGGAAAAATTATATGAAATTATTCACATATATTAATGACAACGGAAATCAAAAACTTGCTTCCGGATATACGAACTCGAACGATCTGCTGCCTTTAGAAAAAATTGGACTTGCTTTCGATAATATGTTAAGCCTGATAGAAGCCTCTGCAGAAAATAACAGCCTGCTCTCCGAAATAAACAAAGCTGTTTCCGAAGCCCCGCCTGCCGACTGCATTAAAATCGCGAATGTAAAGCTGTGTTCCCCTATCCCAAATCCAAAACAGGATATAATCTGTCTCGGAATAAATTATATGGAACACGCCGAAGAATCCGCAAGATATAAAAAAGAAGCCTTCGGCGGCGAACGCCCTTATGCAGTATATTTTTCAAAAAGAGCCTGCTCCACCGTTGGAAACGGAGATATTATCCCCGCCTACGAAAACCTTGTTGACAGTCTTGATTATGAAGCTGAACTCGCTGTTATAGTAGGAAAAAAAGCTAAAAATATCCCTGAAAATGATGCGCAGAAATATATTTTCGGTTATACTATTCTCAATGATGTGAGCGCCAGAAATCTGCAGACAAGACACAAACAATGGTACTTCGGCAAGAGTCTTGACGGCTTCGCTCCTGTCGGACCATGTATATTAACCGCAGACGAGATTCCGTTTCCGCCCGAACTTTCCATTCAATCATATGTAAACGGAGAACTGCGCCAGGACAGCAACACAAATATGATGATATTCGGTATTTCCCATGTTATTTCGGAGCTTTCTCAGGGTATGACCCTGCTGCCAGGCTCTATCATAGCGATGGGAACGCCTGCAGGCGTGGGCATGGGCTTTACGCCGCCCAAATTCCTTAAACCGGGAGATACGGTCAGATGCACGATAGAAAGAATAGGCGATCTTATAAATTCAGTTAAATAAACTTTCAGCATAAACTCAGGAAAACTGCCTGATGTTCAAAACCTTCAATGCAGACATATAAAATCCGTACGCTATCACATCCGCACTGCCCGCCGCACTTTACACACAAGGAGAAAAAACATGAAAATTCAAGAATCCGCAGAAAACTATCTTGAAACAATACACATACTCCATTTGTCACATCCGGCAGTAAGATCTATCGACATAGTAAACGAACTCGGTTTTTCAAAGCCAAGCGTCAGCGTAGCAATGAAAAAACTCAGAGAAAACGGATATATATTAATGGATGAGAGCGGATATATAACGCTCACCGACTCCGGAAAAGAAATAGCTGAAAAAATATACGAACGCCATACCCTGCTGAGCCAATTTCTCATAGATATAGGCGTTTCACCTAAAACCGCTGTAGAAGATGCATGCCGCATAGAGCACATTATCAGTTCAGAAACTTTCGACAAAATCAAAAGTTATGCTGCAAACCATAAAATAAGATCTGAGTAGCAGAATATTATTCTGTGTATTATTAAAACTTTTATCAAATTTTATGTCCTTTTTACCTTTCGTGGTGTTGGCTCAAAACTCTGGCAATTTAACAAATCATAAGGTTGAAGCCAAAATTGCCTGTGATATAGTCAAAGTAGCAAATGAGAATTCGCGAGGGCAATAGTATATGAATAAAGAAATTCTGTTATCTAATATAGACAAAGTTCATACCCCCCGATTTCTTTAAGCACTCCCTGCATAAGCTCAACAAAATAATCAATCTGATTATACTTTCGTATTTT
>JAAVYD010000149.1 GCA_022790955.1 Bacillota bacterium | reverse complement strand
GGCCCAGCACACAGGTGGTGGGATCCATGCTGCCTGTGAACTCTGTGCCCGCATACAGGGCGTTGCTCAGGTTTGCAGACCATTTGTAATGGGCCACCTCGGCTTTCTGCACCTGGTTCATTAGATCATTTGCCTGTATGCTTCCCTGCTGGGCATTCTGTATGCCCGCCAGGTTGACTACAATGACCACGCTAAACAGCAGCACTGCCAGCAACGTGGCAGACGCCTGCAAAATAACAGTCCTCTTAATGCTCTTTCCCATGTGCTTCCTTCCTCTCTTGGATAATGCCTGCGCCTCCCTAAAGGCAAGAGACGCTTGTAGAAACCATGCCGGCTGGGCGCGGTACAAATTTCCCGCGGCTCCTATGGGTACGGCTTCTTAAAACAGCTTTCTGGCTGTCCAAAAAACTGTTTGCACATTACACAATATATGTTCGGGCAATACTGACTCATTCTTCCGCAGCATACCGGGCCGGAAATTTACAGACGGGGCTTACCGCTGCTTGAGACAGCAGTCCATAAATTGTGCGCTGTTGTTTTTAGTATAGCATAAATCTGCCGGGTTTTTCAACACCTTTCTCCACGTTCGTGGAAAAAAGGCTTATCTTGCATATGGAAGGGAAAAATCCTATTTCTTCCCCTATATCTGGTGATTTGAGGGAAAGCATTGCCAGACAAAACATCTTTTCTTCTTTCAATAGAACAGCGCCCGCTGAAAAGCAACGGCTTTCTCAGCGGGCGCCAGGCTCGTTTATGGCGTATTTTTAATCGGAAAAGGCTCTTTGCCGGAATTCCTTATTCTTCCTGCTGCCCGGCCTCTTCGGCGCCTTCCTCGGCGCTGCCGTCATCCTCGACTTCGGCTGTCGCTTCCCCCTCCTCGTGGGGGGCGCGGGCCAGGGTTGCCACCCGGCTGCCCTCCTGGAGCTTCATCACCCGCACGCCTTTGCTGGGCCGGGCGCACACCCGGATGGAGGAGGCCATAATGCGGATAATCACCCCATCCTCGGAGATGAGGATAACATCGTCCTCCAGGTCTACCACCCGGATGGAGGCAACGTCCCCAAAGCGGTCTACATGGTAATTGAGGAGGCCCTTGCCGCCGCGCTTCTGGATGCGGTAGTTATCAGGGCTGGAGAGCCTGCCAAAGCCTGTCTCCGTTACGGTGAGCACATAGGCGCCCTCCCGCAGCACAGCCATGCCCACAATGCAGTCCCCTTCCTTGAGCTGCATCACCCGCACGCCCCGGGCCAGGCGGCTGAGCTCCCGCACGTCTGTTTCCGCAAAGCGCAGGGCCATGCCCTTCTTTGTGGCCACCAGCAACTGGTCTGTGCCGCTGGTTACCCGCACCCAGCTTAAAGAATCCCCTTCGTCCAGATCGATGGCGATAAGTCCGGCTTTCCGGGCTGTGTCGTAAGCGGAAAGCTTTGTGCGCTTGACCACGCCGCACCTGGTCACCATCACCAGGTACTTGTCCTCGTCAAATCTTTCCACCCGTATCATGGAGGTGATTTTTTCATCTCCCTGCAGGGGCAGCAGGTTTTTGATATTCATGCCCCGGCTTACGCGGGAGCCTTCGGGGATCTCATAGCATTTCAGCCTGTATACCCGGCCCAGGCTGGAGAAGAAGAGCACATAGTCATGGCTGCCGGTGACGAACAGCTCTGTGGCCACGTCCTCATCCCGGCGGTTCATGCCGGCAACACCCCGGCCCCCCCGCTTCTGGGTGCGGTAGGTATCCATTTTCTGGCGCTTCACATAGCCGTAATTG
>JAAVYD010000198.1 GCA_022790955.1 Bacillota bacterium | reverse complement strand
TGGCCCGTCAGGGCTTTCGCTGTCCCGGGGCAGCTCCAGCCGGATAACGTTTTGCGGGTTGCGCCCTAAAAAGGCCTGCCGCTGTTCCTCGCTGATAATATCATAGGGGGGGCAGGTCAGCTCCTCAATTTTCCCCGCCTTTTCCAAGTCGTACCGCAAAGCCTTAAAGGCCTGAATGTCTGCCATACAGGTATCCCCTTTCCATGGTTAACTGCTATTTCTGCAAGAAATAATAGAAAAATGTCATCGTATATTCCCCCGCCCTATGGGCGGGGGAATATACCCCTGTTTCCTACTATTGTGTGCAGAGGTAATATATCCATATTGTAAGCGCTGGGGGCCGTCCCGTCAAGGGAAAGCCGCAAATCTTTCCCTGCGCCGCACTGGAAAGAATCACCAGGATTTCACGTAATATTCACATTATCCGGGTAAAATAACAACTGGCGCGGCCTGGGGCTTGCAAACCCGCCCGGTTTGCGTTATTATGTAAACGCTGTATCTCAAAATACAGAAATTAGTTTTTTCGATCAACCCTTTTTTCAAAAAAGGGTTGCAGGGTTTGGGGCGAGGGTTGCCAGTGGCAACCGCTCCGAGCCGACCGAGTCGGCAGGCGAGAAGAGTCCCAAGGTCTTAAGAGCCGGCAGGCGAGAAGAGTCCCACGGCCTTAGAGCCGGCAGGACAATATCAAGACAGGAGGAATCAGGACATATGGTAGAGGTAAAAAACCTCACAAAGCGGTACGGGGGGAACCTGGCCCTGGACAATGTAAGCTTTACCATTGAGGAAGGCTCCATCGTGGGCTTCCTGGGGCCAAACGGCGCGGGAAAGTCCACCACCATGAACATCATCACCGGGTATCTTTCCGCCACAGCGGGAGAAGTGACGGTGTTCGGCAAAAGCATTCTGGACGAGCCGGGCGAGGTGAAAAAGCTTATTGGCTATCTGCCGGAGCAGCCCCCCCTTTACCAGGATATGACGGTAAAGGAATACCTGGAGTTTATGTACGAGCTGAAAAAGGTAAAGCTGCCAAAGGAGCAGCACCTGCGGGAAATATGCGGCCTGGTGCGCATTGAGGAGGTGTACGGGCGGCTTATCGGCAACCTTTCCAAAGGCTATAAGCAGCGGGTTGGCATTGCCCAGGCCCTCATCGGCAACCCCCCTGTGCTGATACTGGATGAGCCTACTGTGGGCCTTGACCCCAAGCAGATTATCGAAATCCGCACCCTGATAAAGGCCTTAGGGCAGAACCACACGGTTATTTTAAGCTCCCACATCCTGCCGGAGGTGCAGGCTGTGTGCCAGCGCATTATCGTTGTCAACAACGGCCGCCTGGTGGCCGACGGCGCCACAGACACCCTGGCCCACGATCTCTCCCAGGATCACCGCCTGATCCTGCGGGCAGAAGGCCCGGAGCAGGAACTGCTGGCGGAAATCGGCAGGCTGGAGCATGTGCAGGAGGCAGTCTCCCTGGGAGAAAAAGAGCCTGGGGTGTTTGAGATTAGCGTGGAGGCCCGGCAGGATTATGACCTGCGCCGGGATCTCTTCAGCCTTTTGGCTGGGAAAAACTGGCCCCTGCTGGCCCTGAAAAATTCCGACTTGACGCTGGAGGATCTGTTCTTGCAGCTTACCAGCTCTGACGAGGCACATGCCGCGGAGGACGGGGAAGCGGTTTCGGAAGAGCCTGCCTTGGAGGAGGCTGGAGAGGAGCCGGAGGAAGGGGAAGAAACCCCGGAGGAGGACGCCCCGGCAGAGTAAGGGAACGGCCCCTTCCCAAAAATGACATATATGTAATTAGATTACAAACAGGTTACAAAACAGCAGGTTTTTCCCTGTTTTTTACCCAGAATTACCATTATTAACAGTTTATTCACAATTGATTTTCCGGCGGGCGCAGGTTTTCCCCGGAAATTCCTGAAAGGAAGCGAGAAAGTGAAAGCCATATGCAAACGGGAGATACGCTCCTATTTCAGTTC
>JAAVYD010000197.1 GCA_022790955.1 Bacillota bacterium | reverse complement strand
TTCAAAGCGCTTATCAGATTGCGGATCACCACCGGATTGCAGCCGGTGGACAGCGCCAGTATTCCGCTGGTCACCCGCTGCGTTTCGCCGTATTCGTGTAAAAACAGCAGGCAGTGAACGGCAATCGAACATTTTGTGTTGATTCGCATGATTGATCCCCCTTGTGTATACAAGCAGAATACCACAAAAAAATCCTGCTGTAAATATTGACTTTACAGCAGATGAGCGGTATAGTATAAGCTGTAACTTTAAATATTACAGGAGGAAGGATCTTTATGAATTGCGTACAGTTGATTTTCAGCCCCACCGGGGGAACCATGCGGGCCGCGAAAGCGATCACCGACCCATGGGGGCTGGGTGTAGAAACCATAGACCTGACAGACCCGGCGCTGGCCGATCGTGCTTCCCAAAAGGAGGACTTGGTATTGATCGCTGTCCCGTCCTGTGGTGGACGGGTACCGGAGCTTGCGGCCCAGCGGTTAACGAAGATGCGGGGAAACAGTGCCCGCTGCGTCCTGTGCTGCGTTTACGGCAACCGGGCCTATGAGGATACCCTTGTGGAAATGCAGGATATTGCGGAAAAGCAGGGGTTTCAGGTCTTTGCCGCTGTCGCTGCCATAGCTGAGCATTCCATCATGCACCAATATGCCGCCGGACGGCCTGATACAAAAGACATGGAAACGCTTCGGAACTTTTCCCGCACGATCTGGGAGAAATTCAATAACAGCCAGGAGGAATCATCTCCAGCGGTTCCAGGCAACCGCCCCTACAAAAAGGCGGGCGGGGCAGGTTTGGTTCCCAAGGCCGGAAAAGAATGTATCCGGTGCGGAGTGTGCGCCGTCCAATGTCCGGCCCAGGCGATCAGCCGGGATGACCCGCAAACAACAGATGGAAAAAAATGTGTTTCTTGTATGCGCTGTGTTGTGCAATGTCCCCATGGAGCACGGAAGGTCAACAGCACCATCGTTTCGGTAGCGGCGGCAGCAATCAAAAAAGCGTGTTCCATCAGAAAAGAATGCGAATTGTACATCTAAATTTCTAACCGGCAGGCCAGGAAGGTCTGCCGGTCTTATTTTCACTTGGAGATGATACCCATAGAAGCCCGGCATCAACAAAGAAGTCCGGGACTGCCAGGAAAAGCGATCGGTATCTGAACCGTAAGGAAAAGGCATATCTGCCGGAATATGAAAAAACAGCTTGCCCGGAACTGCATACATTCCAATACTACGACCCCCATGATGCCAGCAAGACGATCCCGCCTGCCTGAAAAAGTTTTGCCCTTTTCAACCGCAGGGACTATAAAAACAGGAAGCATTCCCTGCCTGCCAAGCGGGGATGCTTCCTGTTTCAAAATTTCCTCTTTGTTTTAGGCGGACAGCCTGTTATTTTTCCACCCGGCGCACGCCCAGGGTGACAGCCTCGCCGTTAATATCCCATTCTGCGGTGTAGCCTTCCAGGGCGCCATAATGGCAGGCCTCCCCCAGCACATCGGAAAGGATGGCGCTTTCATTGGCCTGCAGCACAGCGGCAACCTTCTCACTCCCCTGCTGGTACACCTCAATGTGATCGGTGACATGGAAACCTGCGTCCTTGCGCATGGACTGGAGTTTTGAGACAATTTCCCGCACAAAGCCCTCCTCGATAAGTTCCTCTGTCAGGGCCGTGTCCAGCACCACAGTGAGGCCCCTGTCGGAAACAGAGGTGAAGCCCTCCTTCTGGGCAGCGTCAATAAGCAGTTCCTCCGCGGTAAGCTGTACCTCCCCGTCAGCCATGGGCACCGCCACAAAGCCCTCATTGTCAAGCTGCTTCTTGGCGGCGGAGCCGTCCAGGTTCTGCAGGGCTTCCCGCAATTCTCCCAGGCGCTTGCCGAATTTCTTGCCCAAAAGCTTTAGCTGGGGCTTGAAGGTGTA
>JAAVYD010000085.1 GCA_022790955.1 Bacillota bacterium | reverse complement strand
TGGGATTTTTTATTTTAGAATAGCACATTTTGTTGAAGTTTTTTTGCTATTTCATCAAAATTAAATAGCACAACGGGTTATATTAAATTTTATATATGTATTTTTATTTTGCATTTTGCAAAATGCATATTGCACAAAGATTGACGGAGTGATAGAATAAGACTGCACTTTTATACTGTGACGCTTTTATGTGTTAAATTATAAAACAAGGAATTATAGTGAGAGTGTCAAATATTTTTATAATATGATGAAACATAGTCAGCTTGATAATAGGAACAGATTGTTTCATCAGGACAGGAGATGTATATATGAGTAGTAATCAGATTATTGTATTGGTCTGCGCCCTTTATTTTATAACGATGGTGCTTACCGGTATTTTTGCAGCAAGGAAAAATAAAAAGGCTTCGGACTTTTTAGTGGCGGGCCGCGGGCTTAACGTACCTATGACGGCGGTTACGCTTGCTGCGGTTCAAATCGGCGTGGGTATAGTTTTAAGCGGAGCTACAAACGGTTATAATGATGGCGTATGGCCCGGAATTTATTATGCGATCGGCTGCGGAGGCGGTCTTATAGTGGCGGGGCTTCTAACATCAAGAAAGCTGAGAGCGCAGGAAGGATACGTTCCTCTGGACTTTTTTGCTCAGAGATACGGCGACAGCAAAGTTGTTCGTTTTTGGGCATGGCTGAGCAATGTACCGAGTCTTTTAGGAATATTTATAGCCCAAATGCTTGCTTGCGGCGGTATTCTTGCGGGTTTCGGCATTCCGTTTAAATTGGGCGTGGTGCTCACAGCCTGCGTTATTTTGATCTACTGTACGGTCGGCGGCATGTGGGGCGTAGTGCTTACGGATATGATACAGACGGCGGTTATTATTATCGGTATCCCGATCCTTCTTATCGCTACGCTTATGGATTATGTAGATGTGGGCGGTTCTGTCGGAGAGATTTTCGCAACTCCGTTTATTCCGTCCGGTATGGGAACAAGATTTATATACTTGGTTCTGCCGTTTCTTCTTTCTATCTCTGTTTCTTATGACGCTTATGCGAGAATCCAGTCTGCTAAAGATGCGAAAACAGCTTCCAAAGGCTGTATGATCGGCGGTATTCTTGTAATAATAGTAGGATTGATGTGTTCAATAATCGGTGTTGCGGCAAGACCTCTGTTCCCAGGCGTTGAGGACGGTATTTTTACTATCACGGCTATGGGAGTTCTTCATCCTGTATTAGCGGGAATCGTTATAGCGGCAATCCTTTCAGCTGCAATGTCCAGCGCGAACTGCGTTATTCTTTCGCTTGGATCTTCGTTTTCGAGGGATCTTTATAACAAGGTTATGCATCCGGAAGTCGAAAATCTGGACCAGCTTCCAAAGGCAAAATTAATATCTCAGGCGGCGGTTTTTCTCGGCAGCTTGGTAGGAATTTTATTTGCGTTTCATATGACAGATATTCTGGACGCTATGATTATATTTAATTATCCGTATATGGGAAGTCTTTTAATTCCGCTTCTGGGCGGTCTGCTCTGGAAAGGCGCGACGAGAAAAGGCGCGTTTGCAGCGGCTGTTGCGGGCGGTATTGTAGGTGTAGGAGCGTTTTTTATAGGTATTCCGGGACCGCTTAACGGTATTATGAATACGGATCTGGCGCTTCTGATAGCATATATGGTTTCTGCGGTGGCGCTGATTGCGGTAAGTCTTGCGGACAAAGCGGGGCAGGAAGCGAATCGTGTCAGAGAAATGCAGAGCGGCAATGCGAAGGCTTAACATTATATTAATGTAAAACAGATAAATTTGCCCTGGTTCGTTTTAATCTCGGAGATTTTTAGTTTACCGAGTTTTTATTGGAAGAATTTTCGACTGATATTTCTGCAGTTTAGCGCGCGGATTTCAAAAGGGCTCGGGATTGCTTTCAATAGACTTAGAATGCAAAGTTGTTAGGAGTTAATACATAAAACAAACGGATCTTCAGGCAAAAGATTTATCAATATTTTAAAAATAAAGGTGTAAAATGAGTCAATATCAATGGCCTTATAGAAATGAAATTAATGAAGAAGAGGAAGTGACGTCGGATGTTTTAGTGCTTGGCGGCGGCATCGCCGGCTGTTATGCCGCTATTGCTGCGGCAAGAAAAGGGCAGTCTGTGACTCTGGTTGAAAAGGGCGCGACGGTGCGCAGCGGCGCTGCAGGAAGCGGCTTCGATCACTGGGAATCCGCTTGTACGAATCCATGTTCCGAGGTTACTCCAAAGGAGATTGCAGAGGCTTATGTAGACGAGCAGGACTATTACAGCAACGGAATAGCTCATTATATAGAATGCAGAGAAGGTTACGATCGTCTTTTGGATATGGAATCTTTTGGAGGAAAGATCAGAGATACCGAAGGCGAGTTTCAGGGAGCGGAGTTTCGGGACGAAAAGACCGGGCTGATGTTTGCTTATGATTATAAAAATAAGTTTACTATCCGTGTGTGGGGTTCGGGATTTAAACCTGCGCTGTATCGGGAATTAAAGCGGCTTGGAGTAAAGATATACGATCGTACGGAAGCGACGTCGCTTTTGACCTGCACGGAGAATGGCAGGAAAAGAGGCGTCGGGGCGACAGGCATGAATGTGCGCACAGGAAAGATATTAATATTTCGCGCAAAATCAACAATATTAACCATGTCGCGACCTGCGCGGGTATGGCTGTTTGATCCTGATCTTGTAGGATTATGCGAGTTCCGTCCGCCTCAGAGTATCGGCAGCGGTCACGCTATGGGCTGGCGTGCAGGAATAGAATTTACAATGATGGAAAAATCCGTAAAGGGCGAATTTTCCGCTGCGGGCAGGAGTTTTCCGCCGTATTCTGCGGGAAATAATCACAATACATGGTATGCGGCGACTATGGTTGATGCAAGGGGAGTTGAAATTCCTTATGTAGATCGTGACGGCAAAGAATTATCAACTGTTTCTCAGCGTTATTATCCGGCTGAGGGGCAGAAGTTTTTCTTAAAGGGCGGCGTTATAGATAATCCTAAATATGAATATCGCGGTCCCGAAACTTTGGAATTTGGAGAACTCATGAAACGCGGCTATAAGCTGCCTTTTTACGCTGATTTGAGCAGAATGCCGGAAGCGGAGCGGAAAGTCATCTGGGGCATGATGGTAGGAGAAGAAGGAAAAACCAAGATACCCGTGCTTCAGAATTATAATCAGAGGGGATTTGATCCGACTAAGCATATGCTCCAGAGTTACGGAACAGGTTGGCAGTCCGCGTCTTTTCTGCCTCAGGAGCGGCAGCTTTTCGGCGCGCCCGGCGGAATTATGCACGATTGGGATCTTAAAACGAATATAGACGGAATTTACGCGGCAGGCGATCAGCTTTTCGCATCGGATTGCTGCGGTTTTGCGGCGGCTACGGGATATTATGCAGGAAGGAAGGCGTCCGAGTACGCAAAAACGGTGGATCTGACTGATATAAGCCAAAGCAGAGAAGAAATCGAGCGGGAAAAAGAGCGTCTGTACGCGCCGCTTTACGTGGAAAACGGCATGGACTGGCGTGAACTCAATATGGCTGTTGCTAAAGCTATGCAGAACTATTGCGGCGGCATAAAGTGCAAAGATCTGCTTGAAGAAGGAATTGATCTTCTGAAAAGCTATGAGAGGGATATTGTGCCGCAGATTGGCTGCAGAAATCCTCACGAACTTATGCGCGCTCACGAGGTTTTCGATATATTAGAAGTATCGCAGATGATACTTCACGCATGTCTGCTGAGGGAGTCCAGTTCCGAGCCGCTGTGTTTTGAGCGCAGCGATTTTCCTGAAATTGATCCGCAGGAGGATAAACATTTCATTACTATTAAAAAAGAAAATGGTAAAATTATTAAAGGAATCGTTCCTCACGGTTATTTCGGAGAGCTCGAAGCGGAATATGAAAAGAGAAACGGCGATTATATTGCAGAGCTTGTGAAACTTCAGGCAGAAGGCAGATACGATGGAAAAATTCCGAATATCAAAAGTTCGTCGGATTATAAAATAAAAACGGTCAAAAATTTTCGCGCCGATAATGGTGAGAATGGAGGCGGATATGAGTAAAAAACATATAGAATTTACGGCGGAGCCTGCTTTCTGCAGCGCGCGTCCTATTGTTTTTGATTCCGATATCTGTGTTGGCTGCAATCGCTGCGCGGAAGTCTGTCAGGTTGATATTCTCGTTCCTTCTGTAAAAAAAGGCGAGCCGCCTGTGGTAATGTTTCCAGGGGAATGTTATTATTGCGGAAGCTGCGTTATGGAATGTCCGAACGAAGGCGCCATAAAGTTAAGGCATCCGCTGATGAATCAGGCGAAATTCGTGCCCGTTAAATAAATCATGTATAAAATACATCAATAATAAACGCCGGAAGGTATTAATAAATTCTGCTGAACTGGATTTATAATACTTTCCGGTTTTTGTATTAATTGATTTACCTGCGGTTTTGAAAGGCAATAAATATTATTAATAATCATCTGCAATTATTTTATAATACTATTTCTTGATAAAAAGCTTTTTATAGCGGCATACTATGCCGTCGCGCCTGTGGCGCGCCAAGAAAAGTATTGACAACATCCTTGGCGGCTTTGCCGCCGGGCTGCATTCTGCAGCCCCATAAAACGATTTAATCGTTTTATGAAGGATTAGTATAAAAGTATTGACAAAACACGTCTACAATGATAGACTAAAGATGTCTACAAGAGTAGAATAAAATATTTTCAATGCTGGCAGAAAATATTAACATTTGTCAGGTATAGCTTGATATTATAAGATTTATAAGAAAAGCAGCGGATAACTTTGGCGGCGGGATTTGGAACGTCAGGGATCAGGGGGATGGAAACGGAGGCTTATATGATAGGTGAAATTTTTAAAGCAGTAATGATCACATCGCTGGCAGGCTCGGCGTTTACATTATTGATAACGCTTGCAAGACCGATCACAAAAAAGCTGTTTGGATATTTATGGCATTATTATATATGGCTTGCCGTGCTTTTAGTAATGGCGCTGCCTGTGCAGTTTGGCATTGTAAAAAGCGAGAGCGTCGATACCCCGGCTGTTCAGCAGGAGGTGCTGGCAGACGGGTTTACGGAAATCCAGGCGGCAGACGGTAAACAGCCTGCTGCAAACGCGCCCAAAATGTCGGCGGCAGACATCGGAACGGAATATATTAATAAAATAACAGATAAAAATTATCCTGCGTTAATATGGCTGACAGGAACTATAACTTTGTTATTTATAAGTATTGCCGGGTATCTGCGGTCAAAGGCAAGGATACGCAGAAATTCATCTGTAATAAACTGCCCTGAAATCAGGGAATTTACAGATAAAAAAATTACCGTGAGGCTATGCAGAGATATTTCATCACCGTTTATGATAGGCGTGTTCCGTCCTGCGCTGATCCTGCCGGATAGGGAATTGAGCGGCGAAGCGCTTAATAATATCCTGCGCCACGAGATGATGCATTTTAAACGCAGAGATATTTTATATAAATGGTTCGCGGCGCTGATAAAGTGCGTGCACTGGTTCAATCCGGCTGCATATTATATTTCAAGGCAGATAAGCATTGAATGTGAAATATCCTGCGATCTGGCGGTCACCGCGCGGATGAATAACAATGAAGTCATGAGCTATATAAATACGATTCTTTCATTATTATCAGGCAAAAATTCGGGAAACATTCCTTTAACAACAGGAATGGCGGGGAGCAAAAGCGTATTGAGAAGGAGATTTATCATGATTAGGAACAGGAAAAAAACGAGCAAAATAATTACATTGGTATCGGCAGCGATAGCGTTGATCGTATTTTCAACGACTGTATTTGCAAGCGGCGTATTTTCGGATATGGCTGCAAAGAGCGATGCGGTCGGAAATACCGATAGACCGGCAATAAAAAATCTGACTTTTTCTAAAGAAGGAGAAACGGAACAGAAACAGGCTTCCCTCGTTTTAAAAGATGGATATTCGCTGTATCTGCCGGAAGGCGAATGGCGGGAAACAGGCGCGGACAGATGGGCTGCTTCGGTAAACGAACAGGTTCAGCTTTGGACGGCTTATTTTGAAAACGGTTCTGAGGATCGGGTGATGAGAGAGCTGATAGCGGACGGTTATAAACCGGAGGATCGCGAGATGACAAAGCAGGAAGAGGATATAATTTATAAAGTAAAATTAAATGAAGCGGAAAACGGGACATGGGCAGTGTTTTATTGTTATCCAACCGAAGCAGCAGAAGGCTTTGGAAGCGAGCTGCCTGTGATTGCTGATACATTTGAGATCCGGAAGTAAAAGAAAATTTATTAAATTGTGAGGAATAATAAAAATATGAGAGCGCGTCTCGTTTGGAACGCGCTCGTGTTTTTTCCAGAGATAAAAATATTAAACCATAAATATTTCCATTATAATAATATCACAAAATCGTTGAAAAAACAAGACTGGAAGCTCCTGCCGCGCAGTGCTATAATCATCTCCCGATATAAAATGAAGGAGGTAAATTATGGATAAAAACTGGATGGTTTTATTGCAGCAGGAAAATCAGTTAACGGAAGTAATACAAACGAATAAGATAACGCAAAATTTCGGGCTTGTTTTGACCGAACAGGATTCCGAGCTGATTTTAAAAGAACGCAGCAATACTTTGCGTGAGCAAAGGCGCGTTGAGTTTGGCGCAGGAATTACGTCAAAGATCATTTATGAATTTTGCGATTCTGACTTTATTAACCAGGATAATTATGTGGATACAATCATAAGGCTGCATGATATATTTTATCTTTATAAGAATGAAATGCAAGATGAAATTACGGATGACGAACTCCTTCATTTGATGAAAGAGCAGTTTGAAAATCTGTGCTATGGAGATCTGGATTATCTGGAAACGACATGTTTGAGCAATTTTGCTCAGGCGGTACGAGCGGGGTATGACGGCTATAAAGGCTCGGACGGATATGGCGAGTTTTCTAAATTCGACGAAATAAAAAGATGGGATCATGAGTTGTATCTTGAAGTTTTAAGAGAGTTGTGCTGGTAATTATGACTGTGGATTATGATATTAAAGAACTTGCGAATATCGTGAGCAGGTTAGCAGAAAAGTATACATCATTTGAGAGTACGTCTGTTTCTTATGAAAAAGCGGAACAGCTTATGGGAGCTGTGTTATATTGTATTAATGAAGCCGGGATGCACGCCGATAATTTCATGGTTTCTGAAGCGGGCTTATCCGCTCAGCAGGCGTATGATATAGGAGTAAGTCGCGTTGAACAAAAAGTAAAGGCGGCTTTGGATCTGTATAATAAGATACTGCCGGATTTTGAATATTATAAAAACCGTTGTCTGTACGATACGTTTGTAAAAGGCATACCGGAATTTTTTAAATGGTATGATATAAAATTTGAACCTCAGAATACGATTTTGACATTGGCTTATCCAGTTCTTGCGGATATTTGTAAATATACGGGCATAGATGCGGTTTATGAGTTTATAAAATGCATAGATATTGAGCAGAGATTTTTAAGCATGTTTTCAAAAGAATATGTACATAAATCATTATATAAATATAATAAACGCTGCGATGAAATGATAGATAATATCTGCGAGGTCGTCATTACCGTCGTGACAGGGCATATCTTATCAGATAAGCCGTTGATGGATTACAGCTTTGAAGAATCGGATTATATGCGGATAAAGAAAATATTAGAAGAAAATGGTCCTGAGGAGGTAAACGATAAAATAAACTTAGCTTTAAAAATATTTATACAAAAATATTTTGATGATGACAGCGAATTTATGAAATATATTTCTCCTAATATTAAAGAAATCATTTTACGGTTAAAAAACGCAGCAGATAATGGAATTCTTTATAAACTGTTTTAAAAACATAAATAAAAATAAATAAGTTATTGCATAATTATAAATAAAAGCGTATAATTATGCAAACGATAAGCGGGAGATGTACTAATGAGATTAAAACTGGAATTTCCTGCGGCTGTTTTTAAAACACCGGCTTAATATTGTTTTGTAAATTCCATTAACAATTCATATTAAAAAACGAAAATACGGGGCGGTTCGTGCCGGTCGATTTTATTCAGATATATAATGAAAGGGTGATAGTGATGGAAAATCATGTAATGAATACATACAGTCGTTACGATCTGACGTTTGTAAGCGGCAGCGGCGTTTGGCTTAAAGATATTAAAGGCGATGAATATATGGATTTTGTGTCCGGAATTGCGGTTAATTGTCTTGGACATGCGGCGCCGCAGATTGTTGAAACCATAAGCAAGCAGGCGGCTGCTCTTATGCACGTTTCAAATCTTTATTGGAACGACAGGCAGATAGAACTGGCAAACAGGCTGTCCGCTGCGAGCGGTATGGACAGGGTATTTTTCTGCAACAGCGGTACGGAGGCGAACGAAACGGCGCTTAAAATTGCAAGGCGTTACGGCAAGGATAAAGGCGGAGCCGAAAAGTGCAGAATTATCTGCATGAAGGATTCGTTTCACGGCAGAAGTATGGGAGCCCTTTCTGTTACAGGTCAGGAAAAATACAGGGAGAATTTCAGACCGCTTCTTGGAGAGATATACGATGCGGAGTTTAACAATTTGGCTTCTGTGGAAAGTCTGATGGATAATAATGTCTGCGCAGTAATAGTGGAGCCTGTGCAGGGCGAAAGCGGCATACTGCCTGCCGATCCGGGATTTTTAAAGGGTTTAAGGGATTTGTGCGATAAACATGACGCAGTTTTGATATTCGATGAAGTACAGTGCGGAATGGGCAGATCCGGTAAGCTGTTCGCTTATCAGAAAACAGGTGTAACGCCGGATATCTGCACAGCGGCTAAAGCGCTGGGAGCAGGTTTTCCTATAGGAGCGGCGATGGCAAACGACAGAGTTTCAGAGCATTTTGTTCCCGGAGATCACGGCAGTACTTTCGGGGGAAATCCGCTGGCATGCGCCTGCGGCATAACTGTAATGAAAGAGCTTATAGATAACGATCTTCTGGCAAATGTAAATGAAATGAGCGAGTATCTGTTTGGCAGACTGAACGGTTTGGCTGAGAAATACGATAAGATAAAGCTGGTAAGAGGCGTCGGGCTTTTAGTCGGCGTTATGATGGCAGATGGATTTAAAACGCCTGTCATAAATAAAGCGATCGAACATAAACTTCTGCTTGCCGGCGCGGGCAACGAAGTAGTAAGATTCCTGCCGCCGCTGAATGTTACAAAAGAAGAAATAGATATTGCGGTTGATCGTTTTGAAGCTGCAGTAAAGGAATTATAAAGTTTTGCAGGAATATCTGCACGGTTATAAAATAAGTTAAATAATATCCCTCTGAAAAGATATGCAGCATATCTGTCAGAGGGATATTTTATGTTTGTGATTTTGATAGTTTAAGCAGCATATTTTAGTAGCAGACTGAATTTTACAGAAATTATTTTTTATTAAATTCAGGCGATCTTTTCTCTAAGAATGCGTAAACTGCTTCCTTAAAATCAGGATGGCGCGAGCTTTCCATCATGGAAGCGACTTCTGCCTGAGTGAAGCGTCTGATATCATTGAGAAAAAATTCATTGACTATGTCCTTTTGGCGGGAAATAGCGAACAGCGGGCGCTGCGCTATCTTTTGTGCAAATTCGTATGCGGTTTTCATTAGTTCGCCTTCTTTGGCGATACTGGTGCAAAGACCTATCTCATATGCTCTCTTTCCGTCTATAGGATCGCCCGTCATCATAAGTTCCGTGGCTCTGCCTAAACCTACAAGACGTTCCAGATAATAAAAGGCGCCGGTATCGCCGGGCAGTCCCATATTTATAAACGCCATAGAAAGTCTGCTCGAATCAGTCATTATTCTGAAATCGCATGCGCATGCAAGAGCAAACGCAGCTCCGTAAGCGACTCCGTTTATGGCGGCGATTATTGGCTTAGGACACCGGCGTATTATTTCTGAAGTATTTCCGGCAAGCAAAATCAGTTTTTCGGTTAAATAAGTTTCGTTGTCTATGAGTTTTTTAAATGATTTAATATTGCCTCCAGCAGAAAAATGTTCGCCCGCGCCAGTGATAATGATGACTGATACGTTGTCGTCAGCGCCGCAGTCTATGATTGCCGACTGTATTTCGCAGAAGGTGGAGCTTTCCGTAAAAGCGTTTCTTTCGTGAGGTCTGTTGATAGTGATAGTTGCTATTTTGTTTTCTTTCGTAAGTATAATATCTTCATATTTTTGTTTTTGATTCATTTTATCTCCGATTTTAAGTTTTGCATAAGGCGGAAGCGGCAGATGATAATATTCGCTGCGATTATATTAATAGTTTGAGCGGTTAATATTTAAATTCTATTAATTAATCGTCGAGTTCAGTCAGCCATAAAGAAGCGTCCGCGTCGCTCGGCATACGCCAGTCGCCTCTCGGCGATAGGGTTACTGTTCCGACTTTAGGACCGTCGGGAATACAGCTGCGTTTATACTGCTGAGCAAAAAATCTGCGGTAAAATTCTTTGAGCCATTTTTTGATATATGCTGATTCAAACATGCCTGAAAATGTATTTTCAGCAATATAAAGCAGTTTTTTCGGACGCATTCCGAAACGCATAGTATAAAATAGGAAGAAGTCATGCAGAATATAAGGTCCGACTCTGTCTTCGGTTTTCTGTAAGATTTCGCCGTTTTTATCAGGCGGCAGAAGCTCCGGAGAGATAGGCGTATCCATAATGTCGTGAAGCGCCTGTCTGAGTTTTTTGTTGTCTTCGCTGTAATTAACATCTTCCTGAGGTCCGGCTATTTTATTATCAGCAACCCAGCCTACAACGAATTTAACAAGGGTCTTAGGCACGCTGGCGTTTACGCCGTACATGGACATGTGGTCGCCGTTGTAAGTGCTCCATCCAAGGGCTGATTCAGAAAGATCGCCGGTACCGACTACAAAGCCGCCTTCTTTGTTTGCAACATCCATTAATATCTGAGTACGTTCCCTTGCCTGAGCGTTTTCGTATGTTACGTCTTTTACAGCC
This sequence comes from Bacillota bacterium, assembly GCA_022790955.1. Classification (GTDB taxonomy): domain Bacteria; phylum Bacillota; class Clostridia; order Peptostreptococcales; family Anaerovoracaceae; genus JAAVYD01. The sequence goes on along the minus strand of JAAVYD010000085.1, from coordinate 8,060 downwards.
GGATCGTGCCCGATGGCTTCAAAGTGGTTCATAACGGCGTCGCCGATAGGAATCTCTCGTACGTCGCAGCCCAGAAGTTTCATGATGAGAAGCGCATTGTCGTATGTTCTGTCCGTGGTGCCAAATCCAGGCATGGTTATGGCGATAATCTCATTCGGATTTCTTCCAAGCATCTTGAAAGTTTCCACTGATACCAGCAGGGCAAGGGTGGAATCAAGACCGCCGGAAATACCTACTACAATGGTCTTTGCTTTTGTATGTTCGATGCGCTTCGCAAGTCCTGATGTCTGTATGCGGAAGATTTCTTCGCAGCGTTCGTTTACCGTGAGTTTATCCGATGGGACGAAAGGATTTTTTTCAAATTTGCGTATAAGTTTGTCGGAATCCGTAAGCACTTTAAAAGGCTCCATGGTTACTCGTGTGTATGAATTTCTGTTTGTATACGATGATGTGCATTCTTCAAATGAACTTGATAATGAGCGTTCATATTTAAGTCTTTCATAGTCTATATCTCCGTAAGTTATGTTGCTTTGTCTTTCAAAACGTTTGCTTTCCGATATCTTCGTGCCGTATTCAGATATCAGGCAGTGACCGCTGTAAACCAGATCAGTTGTGGATTCAAATACGCCGGAGGAAGCGTAAACATAACCGCAGATATTAGCCGCGCTCTGTTGATGAACGAGCTGGCGTCTGTAATCGGCTTTGCCTACTGTTTCGTCGCTGGCGGACGGGTTGAATATGATATCAGCTCCGTTAAGGCACAGCCTTGCTCCCGGAGTGATAGGCATCCAAAGATCCTGGCAGATTTCTACGCCGAAACTGATATCGTTCTGTTCGTCTGTAAATATTAAATGTCCGAAAGGAACTTTTTCCCCGAAAATAGTAACTTCGGAAACTCTATCTGAAAGCTGAAGTCCCGGAGCAAACCAGCGAACTTCGTAAAATTCGTGGCTGTTTGGCAGAAACATTTTAGGCACTATGCCTTTAAGCACGCCTTTCTGAATTACCGCAGCGCAGTTATAAAGATTATTTTCCGTGCGGAAATAAAATCCGACTATTAACACAGCGTCTATATTTTCAGACGCTTTTATTATTCTGCCGAGCGCTTTTAGGTTCTGATCGTACAGATGCTGCTGATAAAGAAGATCTCCGCAGGTGTAAGCGGTGACAGCAAGTTCGGGAAACAGTATGAAAGCAGCGTTTTGCGCGGCGGCTTCGCTTGCGCATCTTATGATCTGTTCGGTATTAAAGTTGGTATTTGCAACTTTTATCTCTGGAGTGACAGCGGCAGCTCTTATATATCCGATATTATTCATTAAACATTCTCCTACATTTTTTTAAATTGTTTTCAAAAACAGTTAAATTTATTATATACTGTTTTAGTAAAAGTAAAAATACGTTTTTTACTCAGCGGGAAATATTGTTGAAATGATATCGGCGAAATAAAACAGCATCGTTAAAAAGCGATGTTTTATACATGAAGCTGAAAACAGTCGGAATGATGTTAATGTATGAATAATTATACAATTATGACGGCATGTTGTATTGGAAATTAGTATTAATGTAAGATATCTGCATTAAAAAATACGTTGACTAAACTGTAAAAATATGTAAAAATATATTTGCGGAGGTAAGAAATTGAAAAATGTATACGTAGAAGGTCTTATTACTGGAACAGATTTTGATGAGTTTTTTCTTTTAAAGCAGGCGGTCGTAAGGGTCGGCTCAAATCAAAAGAAATATATAGATATGATACTTTCCGACAGGACCGGAGATGTGAGCGCAAAAAAATGGGATGCTACCGAACCTGAAATTACGGAGATCGAGTCTTTTAATGAAAACGAGATAGTAAAAGTCAGAGCTTCTGTAGGCGAATGGCAGGGGAAAAAGCAGCTTAAAATTTCCCGTTTCAGACTGGCAAGAAAAGAAGACGATTTTGACGTTAATGAGTTTATAAAAACCGCTCCGGAAAAAGGCGAAGATATGTACGCCGAAATTTGCGAGATAGTTCAGAGTATAAAAGACGAAGAGCTTAAAAAGATATGCATTGTTTTAATGGAGCGTAATAAGGATAAACTTATGTATTATCCTGCGGCGTCAAAGAATCATCACGCTGAGATGGGCGGACTGCTCTATCACATTAAACGCATGCTGCGCATGGGAGAGATGGCGTGCAATGTTTACGAAATATTGCGTCGGGATTGGGTTATCGCCGGCGTAATAATTCATGATATGGAGAAAATTAACGAAATTTTATCTAACGAATGGGGTATTTCTCCGGGATATTCTTTTGAAGGGCAGCTTCTTGGGCATATAACTCAGGGTGTCAAAATGATAGATAGATTAACGGCGGAGCTCGGCGTCAGCGAAGAAAAAGCGGTAATGCTCGAACATATGATATTGAGTCATCACTACGAACCGGAATTCGGCAGCCCGAAACGTCCTATGTTTCCGGAAGCTGAACTGCTGCATTATCTTGATATATTCGACGCTCGGATTTTTGATATGGAGGAAGCGCTTAAACCAACTCCGCCGGGCGATTTTTCCGAGAGGGTGAGAACTCTTGAAAACAGGAGGTTGTATAAGTCAACATTTTAAATATTGTAAGCGACAGCGTGCTGAGGATGTAAGAACGGCTGCTGCAGATGGGAGATTCCGATATGATCGAAAAAAAAGGCCGGCTGGCAGAAATTATATTTAGAAACGAAGAAAATTTTTATACTGTGGCGGTGATCGAGGACGAAGAAAATATGGATCAATACATAGCTGTGGGGAATATTCCAACGGCAAAGTGCGGTATGATTTTTAATTTTGTCGGAGATTGGAAGGTTCATTCATCTTACGGCGAGCAGTTTGCTTTTGTAAATTGTACAGAGGAAGTACCTCATAATCAGGCGGGAATAAAGGAATTTTTGTCTTCGGGGGTAATCAGAGGGATAGGGCCGAAACTGGCGGATCTGGTCGTCAGGAAATTCGGAGAAAATACCCTCGAAATTATCGAGAAGGAGCCCAAGCGGCTCACGCAAGTGAGCGGGATAGGCAAAAAAACGGCGGCTATGATCCATACGTCTTATCAGGCGCATCGTGAGTTCGCGGAAGTTTCCATGTTTTTTGCTCAGTACGGGATAGCGGCGTCTTACGCTATGAAGATGTATAAGATTTACGGCGCAGAAACAATAAAATTGGTTATGGAAAATCCATACAGGCTTATTACAGATATCCGCGGGATCGGGTTTGACAGAGCGGATCAGATAGCGGCTAAGCTCGGAGTACAAAGAGATTCAGAGTTCAGAATTATGAGCGGTATAAGGTTCGCATTATACAGATATGTTACGAATGGAAATACGTACGCGCCTTTAAAACAGTTCTGCGAGGAAACAGGTACGATGCTGGAAATCCCGTCTTCCGATATAAACAATATGGCTGAACAGCTTGCTATTGACGATGTAGTGCGGATTGCAGAGATTGATAATCGCAAAGTAATATATCCGTCGGCTTATTTTAATGCTGAAAACAGTGTAGCCCGCAGGATTTTCGCGCTGCACAGCGCAGATGTTCGTTCCGTGCGTTCTGATGTAGACGGGCTGATAAAGCGTTCCGAGACTGAATCCGGCATAATTTTATCCGAAAATCAGCGGACTGCCGTGCGGGCGTGCGCGTCGGGAGGCGTATGCGTTATTACGGGCGGTCCGGGAACAGGAAAAACTACAATTATTAATACTATTATAAGCGTTTTTGAAAACAGCGGTTTTTCTGTGGCGATAGCCGCGCCGACGGGCAGAGCGGCGAAGCGGATTTCGGAAACTTCCGGTAAGACTGCCGTGACTATTCACAGACTTCTCGAATATTATTATTCTGAGTCTGAGGACAGCATGAATTTTGGCAAAAATGCTGAGGATACTCTTGAAGAGGACGTTATAATAATAGATGAGATGTCTATGGTGGATATTATGCTGATGAAAGCGCTTACAGATGCTATTGTGCCGGGTACGAGGCTTATAATGGTAGGCGATGCCGATCAGCTTCCTTCCGTGGGCGCGGGCAATGTGCTTAGGGATATTATAAACAGCGAACTTATACGTACGGTAAAATTGACGGAGATCTTCCGTCAGGCGGAAGAGAGCATGATAGTAGTGAACGCCCATAGGATAAACCGAGGTGAATATCCGTACTGTAATGAAAAAGGCAAAGATTTCTTCTTTATGGGAAGATCCAGCGAAGCCGCAGTGCTGAATCTTATTAAAGAACTTTGTTCTAAAAGATTGCCTAAGTTTTATTCCGATTGTGATTTCATGAGGGATATTCAGGTGCTTACGCCTGTGAGAAAAGGCGCGCTGGGGACGTTTAATCTTAATAAGGAATTGCAGGCGATATTAAATCCTCCCGCTGAAGGAGCTGCAGAAAAAGAATTTCAGAACAGGATATTTCGTGAAGGCGATAAGGTCATGCAGATTAAAAATAATTACGGGCAGGAGTGGAAGCGCAGCGATGGTCTGCCGGATGGGCAGGGCGTTTTTAACGGCGATATAGGTTTTATAGAAAGTATTAATAAAGAAGATAACCGCATGACTATTGTGTTTGACGATGTTAAGTACGCTGAGTATGATTTTACCCAGGCTGACGAACTGGAACTTGCTTATGCGATGACAATACACAAAAGTCAGGGCAGCGAATTTCCCGTTGTAGTTATGCCTATGGTGCATTTTCCGCCGATGCTTGCGAACAGGAATCTGTTGTACACGGGGATTACCCGCGGCAAGCAAAGCGTGGTTTTGGTGGGTTCCGAGAGAGTGCTTCATTCAATGGTGGATAATAAGCGTATAGACGAGCGGTTTTCCGGGCTGTGCGATTTCTTAAAGCGTTTTATGATGCTGGAAAAGTTGTAAGAACAGGAGGTGTTAATGAATCATAAAAATATTTTTAAGGCGCTTGCCAGAGCGGCTGATGTTTTTGCGGATATGGTTTATCCGGCAGATATTTACTGCATAGGCTGCGGGAAAGAAATAGATCCCGGCGAATTATATTCCATGTGTCAGGATTGTTTGTCAGAAATAAGCTGGATTAATAATAAATTCTGCGCAGTGTGCGGAAAGGGGCTTGAGGATTGGTATCCTGAGGAAATCTGCGGTAATTGTCTTAATAATGAGCAAGCTTACGACAGAGGCCTGTCCTGTTTTCAGTATAATAAACTGGAACGTGAAATGCTTTATAAATTTAAATATCACGGAAAGAGTTTTATGGCGCGAAGTTTCTCTGAGATGATGTATGATAAGATAAAGGCTCTGGACTGGGAGGGCGATATCGTAATTCCTGTGCCTATGCATAAGAAGAAGGAAAGACAACGCGGATACAATCAGGCGGATATTCTCGCAAAATTTATGGCAAAAAGGCTTAAAATTCCGTATAATCGTGATATACTTATAAGAACGAAAAATACCGCTCCCATGAGCAGGCTGAGCGCAGACGAACGAAAAAAGAATCTTAAAGGAGCGTTTTGCGTAACTGCAGAGGGACGCAGGTTAATCTCAGGAAAAAATGTGCTTTTAGCGGATGATATCTATACTATGGGAGTTACTGCTCAGTATTGCAGCGCGGTTCTTAAAGAATCAGGCGCGGAAAGCGTTACAATTATGAGCATGGCTTCGAGCAGGAATCAGCGCGAGCTTCCGGTTATAAAAGATCCGGCGTAAATTTATATTAATATAACAGCCAGCTGAGCGGTATACCCGTGTCTGTGGTTGAAAGTCCAGGCCAGTCGCGGGCAAAAGGACCCACGTAAGCAGAGCGTTCGCGGTCTGTGAGCATGGCGCGGTTTAGATGTAAGTCCTGTAAAAAATACTAAAAATCCGAAGTTTACAGGCGGGTGTGGGGGCAAAGACCAGGTCAGGCGGGTATATCGGTCGGCTGGCTGAATTATTAAAGCAATAGTACGCGAAGATTTGGCTGAGCTGAAATTTATTGAGGATGCACAATAAGATATAATCTTTTTAGTTTATATGTAAAATATATTAATAAGATAAAAATGCAAATAGGAATTTTAGGAGGATGGATTATGTCTTTGATCATATCGCAGACAGGATTCGGGCCTCCTGTATGAATCGGTAAAAAACGCTACGTTTGTTAAACATATTTGTACATCAAACTACATAAAACAACCGGTCTGCCGAGAAAATAAACAGCATAGCAAGCTGTTTTGGTACAATTTCTATTAGTGCAGATGCTCTTGCAAAGGCTAAAGATATTCAAGGCAGTTTTCTTGAGGATGGGACGAATATGGTTTCATCAGATACTGAAACGGCTGTATCCAGGTCATTCCATAAAAAACATCGATTATTTACATTACTGCTCCAACATATGTAAGACATAAAAAACAAAGCGATGCTATGAACAGAGCGATGAATAGTTGGAATGCTGTAAGTGATAATTTAAAACAAGTGAGAAAGCAGCGAAGATTACGGTTATGCAGAAGCAGCTAAACTTTTCAAAATGGTTATGCAGATTGGCAGACAGCTTTGCAAAAGTCTGCTCCTGAGGCGTATGACGCGTGGCTTCGTATGTTGAAGGTATAGAAATAATTTTTAAGGTATTATTAACGAAATACAAAGATCGCTTCTTTTGGGACAGAATACCACAAAGCGTGATATAAAATATTATGATTTTTATAAAGGCGGCGCGTAGTTGCGCTGCTTTTTGCGTGGGCGCTGCGTAGGTTTGACGCAGGAGGACTTTATCATTAATATATTAAAAGGCGGATAACTGGCATGTGTTAGGAGAGTAATAAGAAAATTTAAAAATTTACCGGAAATATTATTATTAATATTCCGATTATGGTATACTTATATTTAATAATATTTAGATCAAATTCATATGCAGCAACAGGACAGACAAACAGATGTACGGAGGATAATACGGTATAAATGGATACTTACATGGATTTATATATAAAATATCTTCAGGAAAAGAGGAAAATGTCAGATAATACATTAAGCGCATACCAGCGTGATGTCCGCGAATTTCATCGGCATCTTGGCGAAAGGGGAATTACCGATGTCGAGGATATAACTAATTCGGATGTGGTATCCTACATCATGAAACTGAAAAATAAAGGCAGAACAGGTTCTACCATAAATCGCAAGATGGCTTCTCTGCGTTCTTATACATCGTTTTTACATAATGAGGGAATAATTTCGGTAAATCCGTCGCAGGATATCAAGCCTCCAAAAGTAGATAGAAAAGAAGTAGAATATTTCACTATTGAAGAAGTAGAACGGATACTCAACGCCCCTGACGACTCTGTAAAAGGTCTGCGAGATAAGGCTATTTTGGAAATGATTTACGGTACGGGTATAAGAGTTACGGAAATTACGGAACTTCGCATGAATTCTGTAAATTTCAGGATTGGGTTTATAACGTGCAGCGGTGAGTTCGGCAGGGCAAGGATTATACCGCTGGGACGTCCGTGCAGAATGGCTCTTGAAAATTATGTAGATAATTCGAGAGAGGTGCTTTTAAAGGGGAAATTGGAGAGCGATAATGCGGACGGCGAAGTTTTTGAGGAAGAAATTTATAACGGCGAAGAATCGGATAACCGTACTTTTCAAAAATTGGAAGTGGGCGGCAGCGCGCCTGGCAAAGAAGAGGATTCGAGCTATGTATTTGTAAATTATCATGGTGAAAAACTGACGCGTCAGGGGCTGTGGAAAATAGTAAGAACATATGCGGAAAAAGCGGGAATAAATAAGAATCTTACGCCGCAGATATTAAGGAATTCGTTTGCTGTACATATGGTTCAAAACGGCGCGGATTTAAAATCAATACAGGAACTTATGGGATATGAAGATTTTACTACTGCGCAGGCATATGTAAGCGTGACGAAAAATCGAATAAAGGAAGTTTACGACAGGACGCATCCGAGAGCATAACAACGTTGAAATATTAATAAATATAAGAAGGATTATTGCTCGGCTGTTTAAGCTGCTTATTGCAAAGGGGAGTGAGATTATGGTTATGTCTGATATGAGATGATTAGTTTATTTCTAATTATCATATGTATCTTTAAT
>JAAVYD010000005.1 GCA_022790955.1 Bacillota bacterium | reverse complement strand
CAAAATGACATTCACATGCATTTGATATATTCTGCTTTAACCGCTTAAACCGTGTAATTTCAAGCGTTTTGCTGACCTCGTCGCTGTCAGCTTAATCATATTACCAAAGCAAATACGATATGTCAACTCTTTTTGTCGATTTTTAGCTGAATTTTTTTATTTTTCCTGTTTTCCTCTATTTTTTAACTTCCATTCTTTAATTTGAGCAAGCCTTGCTTTATATTTTGCCTCTATTCCTTGCTCAGTAGGGTTATAATATTCGCGTCCCTCCAGTGAATCCGGCAGGCACTGCATATCGGTAAGTTTATCCTCAGAGTCATGAGCATATTGATAACCGCTTCCATAATCGAGCTCTTTCATAAGTTTTGTGGGCGCGTTTCGTATAACGAGAGGAACAGGTTCTGCAATATGCATTAAAGCGTCCGACTTTGCTTTTTCATATGCCTTATACAGGGCATTAGACTTCGGAGCCATAGACAAATATATTACCGCTTCTGTTAAGTGTACGCTGCATTCCGGCATCCCTATAAAATGACACGCCTGATATGCCGCCACCGATATCTCAAGCCCACGCGGATCTGCAAGCCCTACGTCCTCGCTGGCAAACCTGGTTACTCGCCGCGCAATATATAAAGGATCCTCTCCAGCTTCGAGCATACGAGCTAACCAATAAACCGCCGCATCCGGATCGGAATTTCTCATGGATTTATGCAGCGCGGAAATCAGATTATAATGTTCCTCGCCATTCTTATCGTAAAGCAAGGATTTTTTGGAAATACACTGATTGAGTATTTCCATGGAAACATTTATTACGCCTTTATCATTCATATCACTGTTTAATACTATCATTTCAAGCATAGACAGCGCAGATCTGGCGTCTCCATTTGCAAACTCTGCTATTATTTCCACAATATTATCGTTTATCTCTATTTTCTGACCGCCGAAACCTCTCGTATCATTTACCGCTCTATAAAGAAGCCCTTTAAGTTCATCTGTTTTTAAAGCCTGAAGAACAAATACCCTGCATCTTGAAAGCAAAGCGCTGTTTATTTCAAAAGAAGGATTCTCTGTAGTCGCGCCTATAAGAATAATACTGCCTTTTTCTACAAATGGCAAAAATGCATCCTGCTGAGCCTTATTAAAACGATGTATTTCATCTACAAATACAATTGTTTTTTCTCCGAAAAGTCTATTATCCTCTGACTTCTTCATTACAGTTCGGATTTCTTTTATTCCGCTCGTGACAGCCGAAAAATCTATAAAAGATGCCTTGGTTTTATTTGCAATAATGCGCGCAAGCGTAGTTTTCCCTACACCCGGCGGACCCCAGAAAATCATGGAAGATACATTGTCGCTTTCTATAAGCCTGCGAAGAATCTTTCCTTTTCCCAAAAGATGCGTCTGACCTGCAAATTCATCTAAAAACTGCGGTCTTAGCCTTGCTGCCAACGGTTGATTCTCAATGTCGCCGAAAAATGTCATCTGCTCCAAACCCATCGCCTCCCGTAAATAAAACCTCCGATTTTTAATAACTGTTAATAATTATATTAATGTTTTAAATTGCAGACATTTTTTATATTAATGTATAAATCATGGAGAATAGATTGTCTATTAGCAATTTACAATTTTATTCGGTGATCTAACTATCACGACTCTTCAGGCTCAAGCCCGGATATCAAAAGCGTTTTCTCCAAAAACAGCTTATTGTAAACCGCTACGACTCTGCCCACGCCTATGACCGCAAGAACCGTCCCTATTCCTATACCAAGCAGATATCTGCCGGCAAACGCACCGATCACAACGGCTACCACGACATTAAAAATATCAAAGCCGTTCTTAGCCATTCCAAGGCTCAGCCCGAACACGTCAGAAATCGCCTGCACTATGCCGTCGCCCGGATTTGGTATCAAACGAGCGTTAAGGGACATAGCTACGCCAAGTCCCGTTAAAACGATTGACACTATAAGAAAAAACAGCCTGCCGCCTACGCTTCCGATCCAACTGTCCGTAAATTGCCCCAGATTCGGTATCAGCACATCAAAAATATGAGTAAACCTCGTAAAAATAACGCTTAACGGAACCTGCAGAATATCTATTATTACCATTTTTTTATTCTTTGAATATAAATGAAGTACTATTTCCGCTGCAACGCACGCTAAATACTGAGCCAGCAATACATCTGCGAAATTAAAATCAAATATCACGGATATACCGTAAGACACAGACGTTATCGGCGAAACGCCCAATTCCGTTTTTGTATTCAAAATGATGCCAAGAGCCAGCAGCAAAAGCCCCAAAATATAAAACATTCCCCTGTACAAATATTTCTTAAAATCCATAATAAAACATCCTGCATCCAAAAGTTCTGCATTTGCATAAAATCGCAATTATTTTAATTAATATAATTTATTTTTCTAAAGCTAATAAACACGTCTAACTTATTAATCAGTATATCATACAGGTCGACGAATTGTACTACATTAAATATAATAATCCTGAAATTTAAAACAGACATGGAATTTTCATCCCATGCCCGATTTTATTAATATTAATATCTCCGCAAACTGTGTCGTATTTATTTGCAGAAATTCAGATTCTCAAAAACTTGCTTTTACGTTATTTAATATCCGCCTATTCTACCATATCGACTGCAAACAACGCCGCTCCAAGCGCTCCGCAAAGCTGCGCTTTATCGCTTATAACAAGCGACGTGCCGAGCTTTTCTTCCAGAGTTTTCACGACGCCCTGATTTTTAGAAACGCCGCCGGTCATCATATATTTTTCTTCCCCGCCTACTCGTTTAGCAAGAGCAGCTGTTTTTACAGCTACAGCCTTATTAAGACCATGAACTATATCGTCCGCAGCTTTATTCTGCGCTATCAGCGAAACGACCTCAGATTCGGCAAAAACGGTGCACATGCTGGAAATAGTGATATCTTCATTATAATTGAGCCCTGTCCTGCTCATATCGTCGAGTTCCATTTCCATAGTCCTCGCCATCATCTCAAGAAAACGTCCGGTTCCCGCAGCGCATTTATCGTTCATAACAAAATTTACCACCGCGCCGTTTTCATCTATGCGTATGACTTTGCTGTCCTGCCCGCCGATATCAACGACAGTTCGCACGTCGGGATCAAGATAATGGGCGCCTCTTGCGTGGCAGGTTATCTCCGTGATACTTTTATCGCCATCCTGTATGGCAGTGCGTCCGTAACCCGTAGTTACCAGCGCGTCTATATCGCCGCGATCGAGCCCGGCGCTTTTAAGCGCCTCGGAAAGAGCGCGCTCTGCGCCCATGGCGGCTCCTGCTCCGGTAGGCAGGATTATTCCTGTAACGATTTCTTTATCCTTATTTAAAATGACGACATCCGTGCTTGTCGATCCGCTGTCTATCCCTGCAAAATATCCTTTTCCCATTTTCTTTTCCTTTACTTCCCGGCTCGGCGCAATACTTTCCGCAAACGCCTCAAACCGTGTCAAAAGCTGCCCGCTGCTCTGCACCGTATAGTCCGATTCTATTTTTAATATCGGCGCGCCTGCGTGCTGTTTCAAATCCGCATATTCAAAACTGTAAAAATCACAGAACTTTACCGTATGATATATTATGCCTTTTAAATTCGGATCGTTATAAAGCTGCTTTCTGCCTGTGTTGTCCATCATCCTCATGCACGGCGTCTGATTGAGAAGCTCGCCTGCATACCAATCCATCAGCCCGTCAAAATCAACACCTTGCGGCGGTTTAATGGTGCCTGCAGAACGATTATTAACGCATGTATCGTTTTTAACGGAAAACGGCATCGCCTTTTCCACCATTCGGAAAAGTTCCTCTCCCATTCGCGCTCCGAGCACGCTTAAATAAGGCTCGCTTTTCTTCTCCGAAGGCTGGAAAGCATCTCTGAAAGCATTAATATCAAATTCCCTGCCGCTGTACTCGCCGTAAGCTCTCGCCAGACCTTTAAGCTGATAAACTATTCTCTCACGGCTGCAGGAATCCCCGGTATGCAGCATATCTATAAGATAGAGAAAATTTAGCTTTCCCATATCTTCGAGCACATCGTAAACGCTTTTAATGGTATCGCAGCAGTTCACGAGCACAAGCTCTTTCACTTCGCCGCTCATTACCGATTCGAGCAGCGCCTTTCCAAATCCGCATATGTTCGGATGGGCAACCTGGTCTGCAAGTTCAAATCCTACGGGCATTTCGTTCAGGTTGGAGCAGTCCGCGCCGAAAGCCTCCAGCAGCTCGACAGGAGTATATTTACAGATATAACATGTCTTATTCATATTACTCACCTCCGAGCATCTCTAAAAATGCGCCCAGACGGGTAGCTGTCTGACCTTCTCCGCCGTGGCTTCTGTCGCAGCCGTCGCCGTCGAGTATTAATAAAGGAAGTCCCTGTTCCTCGAATCTTTTCTTTGCAAGCTGAACGGCTCCGAGCGTGTGCTTGCATCCCCAGTGAGCAAACCAGACTACGCCGTCCGCCCCCGCTTCTTTGGCATGGCGGATTCCTTCATCAATACGACGGTTCACGCTGCCATTCAAAGCATGATAAACCATCCTCCTCGCCATGGATTCGTACGGCTTTTGCGGATCGAGCTCCATATCGCAGACCTGAGCGAGTTCGCAGCCGACGATCTGAGCGTTTTTATTAAGACGCAGCTCGTTTGCCACAGCGTCCGACCAAAACGGAATTGTATGCATCCAGTAGATTCTTTTTCCTTTGGAAGCAGGCGCATGTTTTATATCCTGAAGGAGCATCTTCGTATAAGTTTCTTCCTCCTCCGTACCAAGAAGCAGATTATTCGTCATGCCTGCGTAGAGAGGCGAAACCAAATCTGCCGGCACATATTTATCCGCACGTTCCTGCTGAAACCTGCGATAATTCATAAGCGTTCTGCTGCTTCGGCTGATTCTTTCTTTCAGTTTATCTTCATTTATAATTTTACCTGTATGCTCTGTAAGAAAATCCCCCAGCCTGCGGAGCTGATCCGCCACATAAGCAACATTATCCTCATTTTGCTGCATCGGCACGTCTATCGAAAAAGACGGAACTTCAAACATATCGGCAAGACGCCTGAACGTCAGCAGATTAGCGTCGCACGTAAGATTTGTATACACTATGCACTTTGGCTTCGGCAATACTCCCTTGTCTGCCGCCCCGATAAAAGTCTTGTGATAACTGCACAGCGTTTCAGAGAGCCCGTCGTTTTCCGCCTGCTGCAAAAATACCCGCTCGGCTTTGGAAGCGGAGAGATAGCAGGAAAATCCCTCGACATTATATGGATTAAGCCCTGATTCATGTATCATCTCGCATGGCGTGAAAATACTTACGATGGCGGAACTCTCAGGATTCTGCAGCGGCTTTAGCATAGTATCCATCATAAGCCTTGCCAGATAACGATCTGCCGACATCAGCTCTTTATTTGCGAAGAATCTGAACCTCAGATTCTGCATTTTCCAGCCGGTTCGCAAAAGACGGCGCGCCCTTTCGGGAGACGTATTGCTGAACTTTTCAACATAACTGCCAAATTTATCAACTACTTGCATTTTATTTTTATTCCTTTTATTATCAAACTATTTTTTAATATCTTAGCACTTCCAAATTTAAAATGCAAACTTTTCCTGATATTTATGAAAATTTGCTGAATGAGAGATCAGTATATATTAATTGATTGTTTCATTAAACTGAGCAGGAGGGGGTACTAACCCCGTCCTCTCACGCCACCTCTTACGGTTTCAAGCGGCGCTTCGGTTGTTCAAAGATGTGCCTGCGCCTTGCACTATTCATTCCTGACTCTAAGCGTTCTTATCTTTTACTCTCAGTTTCCAACCTGTCCTCAGATAAACAACCTCTTTCTGGCAGATGCTATCTTTAAGTATCAAATAAACAACGCCTGTCTTATCCCAACCGTCAAATCCTTTCCTCCATCTGCTTTTATAGATTTCCTCGGTACTACGGTCTGAACTGACTTCTGTATTCAGCCATGCCTTACAACATGGGTTACTTAAGGAATAAATATTATATCACTCTGCAAAGCGTACCGTACAGCCCCCATTTAAGGCTCGTAATCTTTCCCTGCGCCTATCTGCCGCATTTACCCAGTATACTTTCGGATAGTTATTGCGCTTTAATTTGTTCATCAACCTTCCCAATATGCCAAAGCCTTATATATGATTTCTGTCCGCCAGATCAGAGGTTTGCCTGCCGGCTTCCTTCAGATGGACACCCTGCCATTGGCTGTAAGTTTCCCACTATCAGACTTTTACGGACTTGCACCGATTAGATTACGCCCATGCCGGGCGAACTAATAAATCCCTCTGACCATAAAGATCAGAGGGACTATATACTTTATTATTTCAACTAAACGGAAACTTTCACTCTGTACTTTTCCAGCCAATAATTTAATTGTATCATATACGCCATGGTCTGCGGACCCGTCATAAGCTGCCCATACCACGGTTCGCTGAACTCATCATTAAGAAGTTTTTTAAGAGCAGCCGAATCTACAAGCTCGTAGATCGGCGAATCATTATTATCTGCAATCTTTTTCAGTATTTTCGATACTATGGCTCTATATTCAGGATTATGGGTTTTCGGATACGGACTTTTCCTGCGCATGCGCACTTCCTCAGGCAGTAATCCCTTCACTGCTTCTCTGAGCAGACCCTTTTCCATGCCCATATACTCTTTCATTTCCCAAGGAACGCTGTACAAATATTCGGCTATGCGATGATCGCAGAACGGTACTCTGACCTCAAGACCGTTGTACATTGACATGCGGTCTTTTCTATCTGATAAGGTATTATTAGGTTGTTAATTTATATATATTTGTTTCTTATTGATGTATCTATTAATCTTATGTTTTCGCATACTCTTTCTTCACTTATAGCTTATTTTAACATAAAACGTAATGGTACAATTAAAAATAACGACCTCTGCAAAACAGTATTGTAAGCAGTAGGTCGTTATTTTTCTTATACTTCTATTTTACTAATCTCTCTGTCATACGATCGAAATATTCAGCCTTACATGAATCTATTATTTCATCACTCTTCTCCGTATATTTGCGCCAATTATTAATATCTTATACAAAATTTTTAATCCAGTTATAGTGCCTAAAACTATTATTTTAGATATAATAAAATAAATTCAGTGAAGAGGAAACAAAAATGGCAGATACACCTAAGATAAGGTTTAAAGATTTTACAGAGGATTGGGAGCAAAAAAAGCTGGGGAACGTGGTTAATGTTTATAGTGGAAAGGATTATAAACATCTTGAAGATGGCGACATTCCAGTTTATGGAACAGGTGGATATATGTTAAGTGTTTCCGAAGCTTTATCAGAAAGTGAGAATGCTATTGGAATCGGAAGAAAAGGAACTATTGATAATCCATATATTTTAAAAGCTCCATTTTGGACTATTGATACATTATTTTATTGCATTCCTAATAATGGATATGATTTGGATTTTACTTTTGGTGTTTTTCAGAATATAAATTGGAAATCAATGGACGAATCAACAGGAGTGCCAAGTTTATCTAAAACTGCAATAAATAATGTAAATATTTTATTGCCTGCGCAGAATGAACAAGATAAAATAGGAACTTATTTTTCTACCCTCGACTACCTTATTACTCTTCATCAGCGTAAGTGCAATGATATAAAAGAACTAAAGAAATGTATGCTGCAAAAAATGTTTCCAAAAAAAGATAAGAAAATCCCGGAGATCCGATTTGCAGGATTTACTGATGATTGGGAAGAGCGGAAGTTGGGGGAGCTTATTAAAAAATATGAGGATCCTGTTGAAACTCCACATGATGGATATGAAAGATTAGGCATAAGAAGTCACGCAAAAGGGACATTTCATAGTTATGTAGAGTCAGGTAAGGAATTAGGAACAGCAAAGATGCATAGGGTAGCTGCTGATAAATTTATTGTAAATATTACTTTTGCATGGGAACATGCAGTTGCAATTACAGATGAGAATGATGAGGGAAAGCTTGTTTCACACAGGTTTCCACAATTTTCATTTAATGCTGAATTAAAATCTCTTTTTTTTAAATATGTTATGTTTGATAAAAAATTTAGAGAATATTTAGAACTATCTTCCCCAGGAGGAGCTGGTAGAAATCGTGTTTTGAAAATCAATGATATGCTGAAATATGATGTAAAATTACCCAACATTAAAGAACAGAAAAAAATAGGAGAATATTTCCGTAACCTCGACCACCTAATCTCCCTCCACCAACACAAATGTGATGAGTTAAAAGAAGTAAAGAAATTTATGCTGCAGAATATGTTCCCGTAGAAATAATAAAATCTAATGGTGTAAATTCATAAAATAAGCGAGCCACTCAGCCCGCTTATTTTATGTTCCTGTTCTCTTTAAACCCTCTCAAACCGATACTTCTGCTCAACATCAGGATACTTCTCCCGATCCACTTCACCCATAAACATATCGTAAGGCCGTACAAATGTTTTGTACGGCTCATACAGTGCCTTATACACAACCATCTTTTCGTCGGTTTCTGAATGGATCGCGAAGTCGATTATCTCGTAGTTTTTGCCTTTAAAATGGCGTACTCTGTCGCCCG
This sequence comes from Bacillota bacterium, assembly GCA_022790955.1. Taxonomy (GTDB): domain Bacteria; phylum Bacillota; class Clostridia; order Peptostreptococcales; family Anaerovoracaceae; genus JAAVYD01. The sequence goes on along the minus strand of JAAVYD010000005.1, from coordinate 8,390 downwards.
TATTTAATCTCATGTGCTGCCCTCCTATTCAATAACAATAGTCACAAAACAGGTTGTCATTATTTTTACATACCTATTAAATATTCAATTTTTATAAAATTATTTTTTAATATTATTGTAGGGCTTTATATAATAAAAACCCCTCTATAAAACATTATTACAAAGGGATTTTTTACTGGTATAATACTATACTAATCACTAGATAATGCATACTTTGTCTTTAAATCATTATTTACACTATAATCAATATGCTTATCTTTTTGCAAACGACCAACAACAATACCTGGATCGATTTTAATATCATCAGCAAATTGTATAATAGCCTCTTTTGAAAAATCTTTTTTTAAAAGAAAATCTTCAAAATTATTTTGTGGAATAAGTGTATTTCTAGCAAATTCATTAGCCACATCTTCATCTTCCTTAGTAGTACCATTACTATTTCTTATGTGACCATATATAATATGAGCAAATTCATGAAATAAGCTAAACCAGAATTTATCTGCATCTTTTCCTCGTACAGTTATACCTATTACAATCTTATCCCCATCGTTAAAAGTTGCTCCATGAAGAAATGAACTTTTTATATAAGGTAAAAAAATTAACGCAATTCCACAATCGGCTAACATCTGTTCTAATTTAGGACAAAAATCATAAGGGTCTGTCATTGTCATTAAGCGAATATCAGGGATTATCTTTATTAATCTTTTTATGCTTATCGCACTTGTTTGTACATTACGGGCTTCTATTTTAGCCTGTTGTCCCCATGCAATTAAAGCATAATCACTTTTTTCTGTTTTCGTTAATCTTCTACATGCTATTTTTGTAATCTGTGAATTTTCAAGTAATTTCAAACTAACTACTTCAAAAAATTTTCTTAAGTTAATAACTTTTTCTTCGGCTTTTTTTGTTTTTGCAACCCACCCATTATTAGCCATTTCACTATAAGGCATCTTTTTCGCTATTTCCACATCATCAGCCATATCATTTTCTTCATTGGCTTTAATTAATTTTTCACGATAGATTGCCTCTAAATTATTCCAAAACTTTGCAGGAATACCAAGTACCATTTCTAATTTTATAGCAACATCATGCGTCAATCTCACCCGTCCATTAATAAGCTGACTTATATGTTTTTCAGACATATCCATTCGTTTAGCAAATTCCTTTTGACTAAGACCTCTATCCGAAAGTTGCTCTTTAATCGTTGACCCAGGTGGAGTTGCAATTATATTTCGACTTCTTACCATTATTTTAACTACCTCCTTACGTGCAATTTTATATTAATGATAATCTGTTATCTCTAATATATTCGCAATTTGAACTACATTATCTATCTTTTCAAATACAAGACGATATGGATGAACTAAATCTAATGCATACTTGCCTTTATAATTTCCCATAAGTGGATGGCATCTTCCAATCTTAAATTGAATCATTTCTTCAACCGTTTCTGAAGCTGAAATTTCATCTACTCGTTGATGAATTTTATCTGCCATGTCCTTTCCATGTCTTTTCTCAGCTTCATAAGCACTAGTGCATATTTTTTTAATTTTATTATTTTTATATCTTATTTCCAATAATCCACCTCTATTCTTTTACCTTTGAGGTAAATTAATGATAGCATATTGCCAATAGAAAATCAATATCCCATAAATCTAAAATCGATAATAATCAATAGTACAATATTTTATTTTTTACTCAATCACAACCGTCCTACTCTCCTGATCCCAGCTCACCTCATGCCCCAGAGCTTCCGCAAGCTGTCTGAGCCCTACATAATTCGTTCCATTGCTGCTGAAGCCGGTCAGTGTCTTATCCTTGCCGTTTACCTTTAATTTTACGGTCGGCATAGATATGATTGGTTCTGAGCCTTGATTACTCACGTCAAAGCCCGCTTCTTTAAGCACCTTCGGCGTGATATAGTTGCTGCCGTCTTTTAGGATTCCTTTCGCTGTGTATTCTTTTCCGAATATAGTTATCGGTCTGTCTGTTACCATTTCGTCGTCTCCCTGTTCTTCTGCTTCTATGTCTACGATCCAGTAATATTTAACCTGAGCCTGTAATAAACTGAGTTTGTTTCTTATCCGCGTGGACTTCGTACTGTTCGGATCGCGTATCAGCATATCGTTTTTATCAACGCCATACCATAAAATGAAATGACCTGAGCTTGTCCAGTTTCCCGGACCCATGCAGCATATAACCCACTTACCGGCATTTATAGCTTCTAAGGCTTTTGTATGGGCGTTCTTTGCTGTCTGATTCGTTTTACCGTATATGTTTGTATTATTGAGCTGCTCAGCGTTTATATCGTACAGCTTTAAATGAGCTTTGATGTAGCTGTAATATGTGCCCTGCTTACATGCTTTATATCCGTTCTGTTTTGCCCAGTAGCATGTATCGGCAGGCGTTATATTGTAATCTATTAACGTTGCTAAAATCATAGCTACGCAAGTCGGACCGCAGCCCGACTTTGCTATTGTTGTTTTTTCGCCGGGAGCTGAATAATCATTACCGCCCCAGCGGATGTCTGTTTGTAAAAATGAAATTGGTATTTTCATTGTGTTTTCCTTTCTTTAAGCAGCTATCTTTAACGTATTCTGATTCAATATAAATTCTTTAATATCTTCATAGCTCCAACCAAAGCCTATAAGTGAACTTACGCACATTTCCATATTCTGAACCGATTTTAAATCTTCCTCTGAAAAATGATCTCTCAAATTCTGTTTCTTAGTAATTCCAAACTGTTCCCGCAGCTGAGCAGCGTTCTTATCGAATAACGCTTTATATATCACATTCGTATATATTGAATATGCGTGACCATGCATCTTCTCATTTTCTGCTGACTGCTGTATAGCTTTTGTTAATGCCTGTCTGACTGCGATTCCTTTTTCTCGTTCGACGAATTTTCCTCTTAAAGCCTTTTCCATAGCGTTAAACTGCTTTATGTACGCCAACTTAAATCTCATAGCTTTTTCTCCGGTATAGCCCATAACTAAAAGAGTAAAACCGTCTCTGTTCATATAGAACATAGGATTGCATTTACCGTTAGAAGCCTTATAGGTATCCTTGAAGAATAGCCCCGAGATTTCGGTTCTACTATTTAATGATTCACTTATATTGCGTATATCTTCTAACACATGATAGTGCTCTTTCTCGAATGTTTCAGCAACATCTAAACTTGTAACTACTGCTATCTCATTTTTATTTATCATCTTATTTTCTACAAACATTTTATTGTTCCTTTCCGACAATTTTCTGTACTTAAAAACGCCCTGCAATCTGCAAGGCGTTATACTATTTATCTTTTATATCTACTTCCGGCAGTCCTGCCGTGCTCGTTAATATTGATACTATCCCGGACAATAATGCTGCTGAGCCTGCCATCGTCCAATTTACATCTGCCATTACGTAAGATGCTCCTATTACTCCGATCGCTGTCTGCGCGCAGGTTTTAATCGCTCTTATTCCTGCTGCTTTTATCCAATTCATTATATCCTCCTATATTCCAATATGAGTTAATACGAAACCAACTGCTGCACCGACTATCAAAGTAAGGCAATAACCGCTTACCTGCCTCCACTTTTCCCCGTCCCTGCTTTCCAATGCTTCAAGACGCTGCCCCTGCTGTTCCTGTTCTTTTAACATATTTTCCATATTCACGGCTAATTTCTCAACCGATGTTGTTAATAATTCTATCCTGCGCGTGCTTTCCTCAAGAAGTTCTATACGTTTATCCTGACGCTTATTCTTTTCTTCAAGACGCAGTTTAAATTCTTCATGCTCCGCGCGTGATATTGACGTATCCATCGTTTCACCTCCATTTTTTGCACTAAAAAACGCCCTGAAAAGGACGCTGAAATTTCTTGATTAAGTTATAAAACTATGATAATCTGATTATAGAAAAAGGATTACCGCTTTTGATACGGCGGTCAGTCCGAAAAAAGATTCAGAAGTGACCGCCTTACTCAATATGTACATATGTACTTGAGTTAGGCGGTCTTGCTATTTATCATCTTTGCGATGATAATATATATCAATGCAAAGGTCGATAACGCTCACAATAAGCGTTCCAATAGCAATAATATTGGAAATCATCATAAGCGCCACCCCCTTTCGTGTGGGAGTGACCGACCGCCAAGCGATAATCCTTGTCCTTATTCTACCATGTAAATCATTTCTTTGCTATTATAAATCTGCGGAAAACATTATATAACCTTTCGCACCTATATTCATTAAATATGCTTCGTTTGGTAATGGATAATTTGTATTATCAGCAGATTCTATACGTAATTTAACTAATGGTACATCTTCAGATATTATTGTATCATCTTGTTCAATATATATGTTTATAGGATAAAAATAACCATTTGCTGTTTGTGCTCTTATATTTACATATGTTAATACAGGCGTTTTACGCATTGGACGTATCAAACGATATGCTATAAAATCTCTTGTAACCTGCCATGGTACGCTATCAAAAATAGTTACATACTCGTTATTAGATTCATTTCTTATTATTTGTAAGTATTTTTGGCATTTATACAACTCTTTATCATAACTCATACCCAGCAGATCATTCTTTAAGGTTGACACACTGCCTAATTCTAATTTAATAGCTAAAAGATCAGCGCTAAATGCTAATCCAGGTACTGCATTACCTATATCTATTGTAATCTGATCCGCATTTTGTGAAATTACAGTAGTAATGTGTATAATACCACTGCTTTGATACGCATTAGCATATGGAGATATTATGCCATCATATAATGCGACACTAAGCGAATTATTTATATTTGTTAAGTTTCTATACATAAGAGATAAAGTTACAGTTTTCCCTTTATACGCTTCTACATTATCTCCCCGTTGAATTATCATTCCATATTCAGTCTTGTTGCTGCTTAAAGCATTTACTCTTACACAATCCGATTTTATTTCTAAGTTATGCCCAGGAATTAGAATCCATCTGTCTATTGAATATCCATCGGTAATATATATACTCTGCCCCCTCTGATTAACCGGATTCGTAAAGTCCCAGTTATCCAAAAGATTCTTATTACTGTAATTCACATTCCAATAGTTATAATTACTTCCCGGTTCTATGGCGGTACAATCCTTATCGCACCGCCATAGTTCTCCATCGTGTATACATACATCATTTACTTTATATGGGTAATTAGCGTTATAGGGTAATGCCGCTACCCCCCCCTATTTACTGAATTTGTAAATCCTCTCATTTGTATCACTCCTTATAGGTCTGCTGAGGCAGTATAATGAAAACAGACTTCTTTTACAGTTGTAACTTGCGATAAAGGTTTATTTAAATTTACTTGAGAGAAACAATCTCTGCCGTAAAAATAAGCATAAGCTCCTAAACTTTTTAATTCCTCTCCGCTGAAGCCGTTATTAAGATTTCCGGCATTGCCTTGTTCTGAATAAATAGTTATTGCCGGTTTTGATCTCATTGGAACGGGAAAAAATGCGTTACCTGCGACACATACATCGCTTTCATTAAGTACTTTCATTCTGATTCTTCCATCTGGCATGTCATTTTCTGTTCGCGAATCGTAATAGTACCGCTGGGATTTTAAAAGCTCTTTAGTATAATTTACTCCCAGAACATCGTTTTTCAGCGTTGATACTTCGCCAAGTTCTAATTTTGCGCTATAAATATCAGCATTTACCTTAGTTCCGTTTGTTCCTATGGTAAATCTAACAGAATCCGCAGCTCCCCAATTCGACGGAATATTTTGTGTATGCGATATGATCTTTCTTGAAAAACCACTTGTAAATATAGGCGCAGGATATTCTTTTTTTGTATCATTCGCCAATGAAATATAAAACTCTCCGCTAATACTATTTACCGCACAATCGACACTTAGAGTTACCGTTTTACCCGCTATTGCCGAAATAGTATCAGAATCAAGTAGCTGCCTTATATCCACGATATATGATGTTGAACTATGCGCTCCGGATAAATTTAGACGATCACTATTAATACTTACCATACCGCCGATTTTTCGCCATCTGTCTATCGTATAACCTTCATCTGCATACGTACTTTTCCCCCTCTGATTCACCGGATTAGTAAAGTCCCAGTTATCCAAAAGGTTCAAATTGCTATCCCCCCCCGAACGGGAGTTCGTAAGCCCTCTCATAAGCGCCTCCTATCCTAAAAGCGAAATAAGCTCGCTGTATTCTTCATCTGTAAGTTTTCCCGCTGCGTAAAAAATGTCTATCTTTTCAGTTAAACCCTCGGTTCTGCCTTTATTTATTAATGATTTTAATGTTCTGTATAACATGTGTTCCTCCCTATTCCGTTATCCCAAGTTCTAAAAGTGTTATACGATATTCGTGATCTATCATCATTTCCTGAGTATCCGCCTGTACGTCCGCCTGCGATTCAGGGACAGGAAAGCTCGCTAACTCCGCCGCCTTTTCTTCATCTGTCGTTTCCCTGACTTCGTTGTTTTCGTAGATATAGTTGTGCGTTCCGTCCATATTCATAAGCGGTTTATCAAAGTAATGGGACTGGCAGAGATTAAATCTATCTCCATAGCCTTCATCTATATTTATCCATTCTTCGATGTTATCTATATTGGATATAGAATAACCGCCCTCGCAGCGGATTACTCTGTTTGATTCGTCTGTTTTTATGTAGACTTGCGATTTTGGTATTTCATTCATAATTTATAACTCCTTACTAAACTGTATCCATGATCCTTTATTCATAGTGAACGCATATGCATCACCTGTTATTATTCCGCTTGAATATATATTAACTGAAACACTGCTATCAACTATACCAGATGATAATATTCCGGTAACTGCTTTTTCTTCTGCGCCTTTAATTAATTTAAAATGCGATAAATTAGAATATTCGATAATTGGCGCTGAATCGGTCTTTCTGAAATTATCAGGAAGCAATACAGAAGATAAAGCTAAATTACCACCATGACCTACACACGTACCAAATAAACGGGCTGCATTACTTAACGCATTTATTCGCCATAAATACCGTTTGCATTTAATTAATTCTTCCGAATAACTTACACCTAACACATCATTTTTCAATGTTGATACTTCGCCTACTTCCAGTTTTGCAGCTTTAACACGAAGCGAAGTCGCAGTATTATCTGTATAATGTTTTAAGACACCGCAATATAAATAACCTTTTGAATTCGCTGAAAGCTCTAATGTTACAGCGCATATGCTGTATTCTTTTCCATTAAGCGTAATGCTTTCGACTTTACTTTCATCAAAACTTTTTTGTATACCTGCTAATTGAACGTCTGTGCCATCTCTCAACTTATCATATAATTCTATATAAGCGTTTAAAATAGGTGTTGCATAATCCACTATAAACGATAACGTAACCTTTTTCCGGGCATTAAACAGATTATTTATAGGTACTATTTGAGAAAAATTAGCCCATTGTTTTGTTAAATCTATATAAAGTCCAGTATCTTTTACGATTGTTATTCTTGCATTAGGGTCGCTATCTATGATAAACCATCTGTCTACTGTATATTTTTTTATTTGTATGTTCTGAACTATCTTATATTCTGTTTCACCCCTCTGATTCACCGGATTAGTAAAGTCCCAGTTATCCAACAGATTCTTATTACTATGCACTATCTTAGGTGCGTTGCTTGATCCTCTCATGCCTGCCCCCTTGTACAAACTATTGATTCTACCGTACACGCAGCAGGCTTAACGGCGTAAATTATCACCTTGCCCTCTGTTGTTTCTGCGTATGGCGCGAATATCCCTGTTGCTGCCGAATCTTTATCGAATACTACAAAAGGAACGTGGCTTGCTGTTACTCCTGTGCATGTTATCTGCGCTTTATACGGATAATCCGCATCGGTGTTTGATGTGAAATTTGATTCTGCAAGGGAGATGTTTTTGAAAGTCAGGACGTCTGCTTGCAGGGTTGATATATTTGTATTTAACGTATCTATTTGACTCTGCTTATCATCAAATTGTTCTTGCGCAGCAGTCGAAACAGGTTTATCCATATCCGAAGTATTATCTACATTCCCAAGTCCTACCTGAGATTTAGTCACTCGATGGGGATTATCCGTATTATTCACATGCATATTAAAAATCTTATTGGGAACAAAGTCTGCATTGGAAATATCTTTAGCCTGTTCCGCATAATATTTAGCATTATCCGTATCTTCATTTTCCCGCGTTCCGGTTCCGCCTACCGCATACGACTTTGATAATTTTGCATTTGCATCAGAAATCTCCTTAGCCTCATTCGCGCTTATTCTGGCAGAATCTGAATATTCCAACGCATTTCCGGCAGATTCCGAAGCTGATATCTTTGATAATTCGGCGCTGTCGCAATGTTCCTTAGAAGCATTTTCACTGTTCTTCGCATTTGT
>JAAVYD010000123.1 GCA_022790955.1 Bacillota bacterium | reverse complement strand
GTTTCCTCTATTTCTCTCTCTGCTCTCCACCCTGTTTCTTTCTCTGTCTTCTTCATATCCGCATAGTGTACTGGTACGTCTGCCGGTCTGTACTTCTTTTCATCTATCTTTACTTCTATTTCTTTTCCGCTTTTGTCTATTATCATTTTCAGGATGCTTTCTATGCTTATTGCTTTTCCGCTTCCTACGTTATATGTTTCTCCTTTTATCCCTTTTTCTGCAAGCAGTCTGTAGCATTTTGATATATCCCTTACGTCTGTAAAGTCTCTTTTTGCTGTCAGGTTTCCTACATATATTACAGGTTCTCTCATTCCTAAAGAGATTTCCGCTGCCTGTCTGCAGAAGTCGGATACTACGAAGCGGTCCGATTGTCCCGGTCCTGTATGGTTAAAGGATCGCGTCATTAATATATCCATATCGTAGTTTTGTGCGTAAAGCCGCCCTATTTTATTCTGGCAGTGTTTTGTTACTGCATATATGTTTTCAGGATTCGGCATATGGCTTTCCGGTATAGGGCAGTTTTCTTCCGTTACTTTTCCGTATTCTTCCGATGAGCCTATGAGAAGTATTCTCGTTTTCAGTTTTAGTTTTCTTATGACCTCAAGCAGGTTTATTGTGCCGTTGACGTTTATCTGAAAGGTTTTTTCGGGTTCTTTCCATGAGTCTGCTACTGAGCTTTGGGCTGCAAGGTGAAATATCACGTCAGGTTTGAATTCTGAAAGTACTGTTTGTATGCTGCCCGGTTCATTAAGCTTCATCTGAAAGCAATCGGCATTTTTTCTTCTCGATGTTATTTCTGTTATATATTCTGCTTTTTCAAGGTCAGCTTTAAGGTATCCTCCGACGAATCCTGTTCCTCCGGTTATCAGTGCTTTTTTCATTTCGTCACCAGCGCAAGGTCGTTTTCCACCATTCTTTTTACAAGTGTTTCAAAGTCTGTTTTGCGCTTCCAGCCTAATTTGCTTTCCGCTTTCTTTGGATCGCCTATGAGAAGTTCGACTTCCGCAGGTCTGAAGTATTCAGGATTTACTTTTACAAGTACTTTTCCGCTTGCTTTGTCTGTTCCTGTTTCGTTTATTCCGCTGCCGTTCCATTCGAGCTCGCAGCCTGCTGCTTTAAATGCTGTGTCTGCAAATTCTCTTACGGTTCTTGTTTCTCCTGTGGATACTACATAGTCGTCGGGGCTCTCCTGCTGAAGCATTAACCACATTGCGTTTACGTAATCTTCGGCATGTCCCCAGTCGCGTTTTGCATCCAGGTTTCCGAGTTCTATGTGTTCTTTGAGTCCTGCTTTTATCTTTGCAGCTCCGTTAGTTATTTTTCTCGTTACAAATTCCAGTCCTCTTCTTTCGGATTCATGGTTAAAGAGTATTCCGGAACACGCGTACATTCCAAAGCTTTCTCTGTAATTTTTTGTTATCCAATGTCCGTAGAGTTTTGCTACTCCGTATGGGCTTCTGGGATAAAACGGTGTGTTTTCGTTTTGTGGTACTTCCTGTACTAATCCGAACATTTCGCTTGTTGACGCCTGATAAAATCTGGCTTCGGGTTTTACTGTTTTTATTGCTTCAAGCATGTTGGTTACGCCTACTGCGTCTACTGCCGCTGTTTCTGCGGGCGTGTCCCAGCTTGCCGCTACAAAGCTCTGCGCCGCCAGGTTATATACTTCGTCTGCCTGGGATATCTGCATTGCCCGTATCAGGGAACTGAGGTCTGTCATGTCGGCATATATTATATGTATCTTGTCCTTTATGTGTTCTGCATTGCCGTAGCTTAAAAGACTTTTTCTGCGCATTATCCCATGTACTTCATATCCTTCTTCTATCAGCAGTTCCGCCAGATATGATCCGTCCTGTCCCGTTATTCCCGTTATTAATGCTTTTTTCATTTGATATCCCTCTTTATCTTCTTTTTTATTTTTTTATCTATTTTGTATTTATCAATCTTTTATATATATATTTCTAATGGTATTTCCCGCTATATCCAGCTTCCTACTATTTCGCAGCTTCCTTTTATTTCAAATTCCTTACGTCCGTCCGGTATCAGTATGCTTTCTCCTGCTCTAAACGTTATTCCTCTTTCTTCGTTTTCAAACTGTATCTCTCCTCTTCCCGATACGCATATTAACGATACAAACGAGCTTTTTTTTAATTTGAATTTCATGTTTTCTTCTATTTTGTAGCTTACGCTTTCAAAGTATTTGCAGCGTCCAAGTATTCTTTTTTCTCCTCCGGGTATTTTGTCTGTTACGGCTGAGAGTTTCTGAGGGCTGTACTGTTTGTAATTCAGTACGTCTAATGCTTTTTCTATATGAAGCTCTCTTTTGTTTCCGAATTTATCCCGTCTTTCATAGTCGTACAGTCTGTATGTGCAGTCGGAGCTTTGCTGTATTTCGCATATCATTACTCCTGAAAGTATCCCGTGTACTGTTCCTGCTTCTATGAAGAATACGTCTCCTTTTTTTACCGGTACTTTGTTTAACAGGTTTTCTATGGTACGGTTTTTTAATGCGGTTTCTACTTCTTTTCTGTTTGTGTCTTTTTTAAAGCCGCAGTATATGCTCGCTTCTTTTTCTGCTTCGAGTATGTACCACATTTCATTTTTGCCGTATTGGTTTTCATGTTCCATGGCGTATTCGTCGCCCGGATGTACCTGTATGGAAAGATCCAGCTTTGCGTCTATGAATTTTATGAGTATGGGAAATTCGTCTCTTGCTTTGCATTTCCAGCCTAATTCTTTTCCGCATACAGATTTCAGGTAATCGGAGAGAAGCATTCCTCTGTGGACTCCTTCGGCTATTACGCTCTGTCCGGCAGGGTGGGCTGACAGTTCCCAGCTTTCGGCTATTGTTTCAAGGTCGCTTTGTTTTTTATATGTTTCCTTAAGCCTTACTCCTCCCCATAATGCGTCTTTGTAGTTCGGCGTAAGTTTTACTGCGGGTTCCTGGGTAAATCCCAGTTCTGTTTCGCTTATGTCAGCGCTTTGTATTTTTATTGTGTCTTCTTCTGTAAGCTGTCCTGTGTCTGTTTCTATGCATATCAGGACTTTGTCGCCTGTGTTTGACAGTTGATGCTTTATGTTTTTTTCTATTTTAAAGCTCTGTCCTTCTTTGTGTTTTGTTTTTATGTCGTCTGCTGTAACCAGGACTTCTCCCTGAAGTATTATCCAGTGTTCATTTCGTTTTTTGTGGCTGTGTATGTATATTGTTTTTCCGGGATATATGTATATTTTTCGTATTTCGCATGTGTCTTCCCGATATATCCGTTCTGATCTTCCCCAGTGCCTGTACGTTATGTTTCCTGTTTTAAAGCAGTTTGTTTTTTTATTGTTTTCCGCTACTATCTGTTTCAGATTGTCGGAGCTGCCTGTTTTTCCTATGTAAAGGACGTCGTCTGTGTTTATGATTGTGAGTCCTTTTATTCCGTTTGCCGCTATCACTTTGTCTTTCTGCAGGTTTATGAGTGATATGTCGTCTGTGTCATAGTTTAGAAATCTGCTGTTTTCTTTGTTTTCAAAGTTAGTGTGATGCAGGTCGTCAAGACTGTTTATGTCTTTCCAGTCGAATCCGGCTTTTATGGCTTTAAGGTTTCCGCTTTTTTCAAACAGTGTTTTTTCTATTGATACTGCGGGTATTTCTTTTAATGTTTTTTTTGAATAATATACGGCGTTTCCTTTTACTTTTCTGTTTTTGTATGCTTTTTCGCATTTCAGGTAAAATTCTTCTGCTGTTTCTCTGTATTCTTTTAGGATTCGTCCCGCCTGAAATATGAATATTCCTCCGCTTACAAGACAGTTTTCGTTTTTTATGTATTCGGATATTTCGCTCTGTTTTGGTTTTTCTTTGAATTTGTTTACGGTTCCATTGCGTACTGTCATGTATCCGTATCTTTTGTCATAGTTTTCCGGTTCAAATCCGTATATGGTCTGATACCCTTTTTTTGCATATTCTTTTCCTCTTAATATGTCGTCTCTGTACTTGTAAGTTCCTGTTATGAGGTTGTCTGCAGGCACTGCGAGTATTATTTCTGATTTTGATACTTCCATGCTTGCAAACAGTATGGCTGGCGCTGTTCTTATTCTTTTTTCTTCAAAGATGCAGCGGTATGTTACGCCCTGAAATGCTTTCATCTGATTTTTTATTATGTTTTCATGTTCTGCGTTTGCCGATATTATGAATTCATCGCAAAAGGGCAGGTTTCTTACTATCGTTTCCTGAAACAGCGAATGATCCTGCTGCAGTGGTATGAATTGTTTCGGATAGTTTTCTCTGGAAAGGGGCCACAGCCGGTCGCCTTTTCCTCCTGCAAGTATCAGACATTTCATAAGTCTTCCTCTGTGTTTTAAGTGTTTTTATCTGCTGTTTTTGTTGTATTTACAACAGTTCTGTTCTTTTTTGTTTTTTTAAGATTTCAACGGCTTTTTTTACTTCCTGCGCTTTTTCTTTGCTGCATATGAGTACGGCGTCGGGTGTTTCTGCTACGATTATGTTTTCAATTCCTATTACGGTTACTAATTTTGAGTCTGCATATACCGTGGTGTTTTCTGTGTCTATGTTTATGACGTCGCCTATGAGTATGTTTCCTTTGGCATCCGGTTCATGCAGGGCTGACATCATGTCCCAGCTTCCTACGTCGTTCCAGCCGAAACTTCCGGGTACTACGCGTACTTTTTCTGATTTTTCAAGTATTCCGTAGTCTATGGATATGTCCTGCATTTTTTTGTATTTTTCGGATATGATTCGTTCTTCCTGTTCTGTTCCCAGGGCTTTATATATTTCTGTAAGTCCTTTATGTGTTTTTGGCAGGTATTTTTCTATTTCAGCCATTATCAGCGTTGCTTTTGTTATGAACATTCCGCTGTTCCACAGGTATTCGCCGCTTTTTATGTATTGCTGCGCTGTTTCTTTGTCAGGCTTTTCTTTAAATTCGAGTACGCGTTTTGATTTTTCTTCGTCTTTTTTGTCAAATTTTATGTATCCGAATCCTGTTGCAGGAATTTCCGGTTGTATTCCTATTGTTACGATGCTGTTTTTTTCAGCTTCTTTTAAGGCTGTTTTTAGTGTTTTTTCAAACTCCTGTTCGTTTTTTATGCAGTGATCTGCAGGCGTTATGCACATTATTCCGTCGCCGTATTTACGGATTATATTTATTGCCGCAAGTCCTATGCAGGCGGCTGTGTTTCTTGAGGCGGGTTCTTTTATGACCATGATTTTTTTTATGTTTTGCCTGCTGCTTACAGCTTTTAGCATTTTTTCATATTGTTTTTCATTTGTTACTATGAATATTTCTTCATCTGTTATGTTTTTGAGCCGGTCTACAGCTTCGTTTATCATCAGGTCTTTTCCGCTTAAGGAAAGCAGCTGTTTGGGCGTTTTCTGCCTCGACAGGGGCCAGAACCTGGTTCCTCCGCCTCCCGCCATTATTACTCCGCATACTTTCATGGTTGTTTTCCTTTACTATGCAAATTCATGTATGTTTAAATCATATTTTTTCAATCTGTTTTTTTGCTTTTTCCTGCTCTGTATATTCTGTTTAAATGTTTGTATTCTGTTCGTTTTCTCTCTATCCTTCACTCTCCTTCAGTTCTTCCAATTCCTTCATATACCATCTTTGTATTTCCTCTATCTTCTCTTCCGCTTCTTCTTCCCTCTCTCCTCTCACACCTATATATATCTTTATCTTTGGTTCTGTTCCTGATGGTCTTATGCATACGAAGCTTTCTTTTTCCAGTTCGTAATATATTACATTTGCTTTCGGCATTCTTTTTTCTTCTTTATACAGGCTCTCTTTTGTTAATACATCTTCATATATGTGCTTTTCTTCTCTGTAGTCCCGTATGTTTAATATTTTTAATCCGCATATTTTCTTTTCTTCACCCATTTCTTTTTGCTCTTTTGCTTCTCTTCTCTTTTCTTCCATGTATTTTCGGATTTTTTCTTCTCCCTCTTCTCCTGTCATTTTTATGCTTATCAGTTCTTCTTTGTAGTATCCGTATTTTATATACATGTTTTGTATTTGTTCTGTCAGGGTGATGTCTTTTTCTGCGTAGTAGCTGGCTGCTTCGCATAAAAGCATTGCCGCTGCTACTGCGTCTTTGTCTCTTGCGTATGTGCCGGGCAGGTATCCGCAGCTTTCTTCAAATCCGAATATGTATTCGTATTCCTGTATTTTTTTGTTTTCGTTTTGTATTGTTTTAAGAAAACGTATCTGTTCTCCTATGTATTTGAAGCCTGTTAAGGTTTCCGTTAAACATATTTTGTATTCTTCCGCTATGCGGCGTATCATTTTGGTTGATACTATGGTCGTTATTATTATGTCTTTTGTGTTTTTTTCTGTTTTTTCGTTGTTTTCTTTTTTTCTTTCCAATATGTATTCTGAGAGAAGCAGTCCCGTCATGTTTCCCGTTATTGGTATGTATTTGTTTGTTTTTTTGTCTTTTGCGTATACTCCGAGTCTGTCTGCGTCGGGATCTGTTGCAAGTACTATGTCCGCGTCTTTTTCTTCTGCAAGTTTTAAGGCGAGTTCAAATGCTTTTTTGTCTTCCGGGTTAGGGTTTTTTACTGTTGAAAATTCCGGATCAGGTTCTTCCTGTTCTTTTACTGTGTATATGTTTGTTACTCCCTGTTCTTTCAGTATGCGGTTTACGAGGTTGTTTCCTGTTCCGTGAAGGGGCGTGTATACTATTTTTAAGTTCTTTTCTTTTTTGTTTTCTTTTTCTGTGTTTTTTGTCAGTTTTTTCAGTTCTTCTATATAACTGTCATCTGTTTCTTTTCCTATTACGTTATATAGTCCCTGTTTTTCTGCTTTTTCTTTTGTTGTTGTTTTTATGTCCTTTATGTTTTGTATTTTTTTTATTTCTTCTGTTATTCCGTTTGCCAGGGCGTCTGTTATCTGGGCTCCGTCAGAGCCGTATACTTTGTATCCGTTGTATTCTTTTGGGTTATGGCTTGCCGTTATTACTATTCCTGCTCTGCATTTTAGTTTTCTTACTGCGTATGAGAGTTCTGGCGTGGGTCTTATATTATCGAATATGTATGTTTTTATGTTGTTTGCGTTTAGGCACAGGGCTGTTTTTTCGGCTAATTCTTTCGAGTTTTTTCTTGAGTCGTACGCTATGGCTACGCTTTTTCTTTGTTTTAGCGTTTTGTTTTGTTCTTCGTCTTCGCAGGAAAATACGAGTTCGTCTTTTTCCTGTTTTATGTAGTTTGCCAACCCCTGAGTTGCTTTTGTTACCGTGTATTCGTTTATTCTGTTTGTTCCCGCTCCCATTATGCCTCGCAGTCCTCCTGTTCCGAATGCGAGGTCTTTGTAGAATCTGTCGTGTATTTCTTTTTCGTCTTTTATGCTTTCAAGTTCTTTTTTTGTTTTTTCATCAAAGTAAGGCGATGTTTTCCAGTTTTCGTATTTTTCTTTTATCTGACTGTTCATGTTTTTCACCTTTTCCTTGTTTTTTGTGGTTTTTCTTTTTGTTTATTTTCTTTCGCCTTCTGCTACGCCTTCGCTTTTTAGTACGGCTGTTATGGTTTTTAAGAAGCATTTTATGTCGAACCTAAGGCTTATGTTTTTTAAGTATTGCGCGTCTAAGGCTGCTTTTTCGTCTATCGGTAGTTCGTCTCTTCCGTTTATCTGAGCCCAGCCTGTTAGTCCCGGTCTTAAGTCGTTTACTGTGATTTTTTCCTTTTGCGCTTCTCCTGTTTGTTTTATGTATCCGTCTCTTAAGGCTATGAGATCTTCCTGGTTCCAAAGGGCGGGCCGGGGTCCTACTATGCTCATTTGCCCTGCGAGTATGTTAAATAGCTGGGGCAGTTCGTCGAGCGACGTTTTTCTAAGCCATCTGCCTGTTTTTGTTATCATGCTTTCCGGGTCTTTTAACATGTGGGTAGGCATGTCTTTTGGGGCGTCTGTTTTCATGGTTCTGAATTTTAATATGGAGAAGTGTTTTTTTTCTTTTCCTATTCGTTTCTGTTTGAATATGACGGGTCCCGGCGAGTCGGCTTTTATTATTACCGCTATTATTATCATTGGTATGATTGTGATCGTTATTCCTGTCAGGGAGAGGATTATGTCCGTCAGTCTTTTTATGTATTTTGCGTATACTTTTCCTGATATTTTGATCATCTCCAATTTCTTATTGTTTTTTGTCTGCAGCTTTTGAGTTTTGTTTTTCGAGTATTTTGTTTGCTGCTATTCCTGTTGCTAACAGTCCGTAAAACATCGGCATTACCGATACGTTTGAGTCGTTGAATATTCCTGCTGTGAGAAATCCTATTATTCCAAGCAATATTCCTGCAGACGCGTATTCGAGCCATGCGCTGTATTCTTTGCCTTTCAGGGCTTTTATACATGTGTATATGTATACGATGATCAGCGCGAGAAAGCTTGCCATGGAGATTCCTCCTGTTCCCTGAAACATTCCTATGTACATGTTGTGCGGTTTGTCTACTACTATGTCTATGTTGTTACGAAATACTTCGCTGTTGTATTTTCCTGCGTAGTCTTTGTGCGGGAATTTAACGCAGTATGTGTTCGCTCCGTCGCCTATCAGGATGTTGTCTTTTATCATGGCGAGACTGCGCGACCATATGTATCCTCTTCCGCTTCCAAAGGCGGGGTTGTTTTTAAATCCTATGGATTCGATTTTTTCCAAATCTACTAATTTCCCGAATCCGTTTCTGTATTTTATGCCGTCTGAGAGTATCATGAAGGGCCATTTTTGTCCCGCTGTTTCTATGTCTATGTAAAGGTTTTCTTCGTTGTCGGCAACAAGCCTGAATGTTATGCAGTCTTTGAATCTTTCGTCCGTTATAGCGTATTTTCCGCTTTCTGCCGTTTCTTCTGTCTGAAGGTTGTTTTTGTTTTTATCCGTTACGGCTATGTCTGTTAATGTGTTTTTTTCTGAAAATACCGCTGTGAATATGAGTTCTTCTCCGTTTATGCTGAAGTGTACGTCGTATCCGTCTGTTTTTATGTAGTCTATGTATGGGATTTTTTCTGCTGTTTTTTCAGGTTCGTTTACGGTTTGATTATCTGCTTCCTGTTTTTCCTGTGATGTTTGTTTTTCGTTGTTATTGTTTTGTTCTTTTCCGTTGTTTTCGGAGGTTTCGCTTTCTTTCGGGCTTTCTGCGTATACACTCAATGTGTTTTTTATGTATCCGCTTATTTCAGGCGCCCACATGCTGCTTGTTGATGCAAGCATTACTATGGTTATAACGAGCAGGCTTAATACTGATTTCCACCATTTTATCAGTCTTTTGTTGAATAATATGAGAGCCGATATAAATGCTGCTGCAAGTCCTGCCGCTCCTCCAAGGGATCTTGAGCCTGCGAAGTTAAAGAGCATTAATGCAAACAGGGCTGCTGTTGCCGCTGCAAGCATGATCTCTTTTTTTGTTTTTTTAAGATGGTTTACCGAGTATATGAGGATTACTCCGCATATAGGGATCAGCATTGCAAGATAAAAGGATACGTAGTTTATGTTGAATACCGTCTGATATATTTCGTTGTTTTTGAAGTTGAATACGAGGGTTTCAAGGTTATCCCACATGTCAGACGGGGTTATTAAGCGCTTTCCCAGGGCGCTTTGAAAGAAGTCGTGCCCTGTCGCCTGGCTTATTCCAAGGATTCCGAGTATCAGGCTTGCTGCTGCTGTTGATATTAGGATTGCTTTTATCTGGTTTTCTTTTGTTATGCTGTTTATTATGAATACGAACATTATGAGGTATGATAATAGTACCAATGTGCCTTCAAACTGTTCGTTGTATCCTGCGCCTGCGATGCTTTTTACGTCGCTTAAAAGAAACGATAGTATTATGCAGGCTGCATAAATACCTACGGGTATGTATATGCTTTTTCTCTTTTCAGTGAGAGTCTTTGAGAGGGTCATTACTATGAGTATCACTAAGGCGCAGGCGGCAAGAAGCGTTATGAATATCATTTTGCCGTAGCTGAAAAAGTCTATGAAGCTTCCTGTTGCCGAGGTCCAGTAATACTGCGACATGTCTCTTTCATACCTGATTCCGTGTACTATGAGTATGTTTACTGCGGTGAAAAGTATGGCTATGATTACGCCTGCCAGTCCTTCGTTATTTTTCTGCTGTATTCTGTTTTTGTTTTGATTTTTCTTCCTGCTTTTGTTTTTTTTGGACATTTTTTCACCTGAAATATCTGTTTTTTATTCTCTCTTTATGAAAAGGGGGCTGCTTCATTTTGAAGTCTGCATTCTCCTCTTTTAAATTGTTTATATCCTTTTTCTTTTATATTTTTTTCAGCGTGTCGGATATGCTGTACGACGGTACTATTTCTTTCATAATCCGCGCTGTGTCTTCTTCGTTTTTTTCGCACGCTTCCTCAAGTTTTTCGAGCTGTTTTAAGAATACTCCGTAATCCATTTCTATGGGTTTTCCTATGTGGATCAGTCTGTTTGGCGTCTTTGAGAGTCCTTCTTCGGCCATAAGGGTTTCTTCATACAGTTTTTCTCCCGGACGCAGTCCCGTGTATACGATTTCTATGTCCTTTTCCGGGACATACCCTGTAAGGCGTATCATCTTTCTTGCAAGGTCGTCTATCTTTACGGGCTCTCCCATGTCGAGTACGAATATCTCGCCGCCTTTTGCGTACGCTCCCGCCTGAAGAACCAGCGATACCGCCTCCGGTATTGTCATGAAGTATCTGACTATATCCTTATGGGTCACCGTTACGGGTCCTCCGCACGCTATCTGTTTTTCAAACAGTTTTACTACGCTTCCGTTGCTTGCAAGTACGTTTCCGAATCTTACGGCAACAAACTCCGTTTCATATATTCGGTCAAGCTGCTGTACAAGCA
Source organism: Bacillota bacterium (assembly GCA_022790955.1). Classification (GTDB taxonomy): domain Bacteria; phylum Bacillota; class Clostridia; order Peptostreptococcales; family Anaerovoracaceae; genus JAAVYD01. The sequence goes on along the minus strand of JAAVYD010000123.1, from coordinate 2,316 downwards.
TTTCGCACACCCGCTTTGACGCTCCCATCATGTTTGTCGGATTTACCGCCTTGTCCGTGGATATTAGGACGAATCTCTTAACTGCGCACTCCGCCGCAGCCTTAGCCGTCTTGTACGTGCCGAATACGTTGTTTTTTACAGCTTCGTTCGGACTTTCTTCCATCAGCGGCACATGCTTATGAGCAGCCGCATGGTATACTATGTCGGGCCCATATTTTTTAAATATTTCATATATTCGGTCGTAATCCCTGACGGAAGCTATGAGATATCTTGCGTCCGCATTTACGCCGTTTCTTATGAACTCCTGCTGAAGATCGTATATGTTGTTTTCATATATGTCTATGACTATGAGAAGCGCAGGATTATGCTTTGCTATCTGTCTGCAAAGCTCGCTCCCTATCGAGCCTCCGCCTCCCGTGACTGCCACTACCCTTCCTCCGACATATTCCATTACTGTCTTAAGATCCGTCTTTACGGGCTCTCTTCCTAAAAGATCCTCCACCTTTACTTCCCTTATCTCTGACAGCCTTACTGTTCCGTTATCTATTATCTGAGAAAGATTCGGAAGTATCCTTAGTCTGCAGCTCGTACCGCTTGCTATCTCAAGTATCTCCTTTATATCTTTAGGAGACGCCGTGGGTATCGCTATTATTATCTCCTCTATGTCAAAACGCGCTGCCGCCTCCGTAATGCATCTTCTTCCTCCCACGACCTTTATTCCGTGTATATATTTCCCCTGTTTTGCCGTATCGTCGTCTATTATGCATCTTACACAAAGCCCGGCTTTTGGATTTCTCTCTATCTCCTTTATCAGCATGTTTCCCGAATCTCCGGCTCCGATTATAAGGGCGGACCTTTTGCCTGCCGTATCTCTTCCAAAGAATGCGTTTCTGCTCCATCTTGCAAACCTGTACGAAAATCTTAAAAAAAACACGCCCAGATAGATCATCATAAAGCTCATTACGTAATAGCTTCGAAACATAAAGATATCCATAGCCTTGTTTAAAAAAATATTTAATACGGTGGACAACAATGCCGCGGCAAATATCCTTAAGCACTCGTCAACTCCGGCGTAATCCCAAAGGCTCCTGTAAAGCCTGAACAGTCCGAAGACGCATAACGTGATTATAACGGAAGGCACTATCTCCTCCTGAAAGCCGAAATAAAACCTCTCAGGTATAGCTGCGAAGCTGAACTCGAATCTTATGAAGATGGCTGCGAATTTAGATAAAGTAATTATTGCGGCATCCATCACCACAAGAAAAATGATTCGTACAGCCAGCATAGGATTAAATTGTCCCTCGTTTATGTTGTGCATATATCTTTGCGACCTTTACGTATATTGATAATATCTGTGATGTTTATCTGATATTTGAAATATCCTTTGCCAAAACAATGTCGTTAAATATGTATATGTAAATGCTTTATGCAGCATATATGGATATGCTCTATATAACATTTATGTTTTATTCATGTCTTTTTAATAGGAAATTTAGTATACAGTATACCTACGCTTCATATTAACGTATCAATGTAGATTAGAAGTTTTTCCAACGTAAATCATGCATACAGTATCCCTGTTTCTCATACTCTGATATCCGATCTCCATTCCTGCACATTGCCGTTCATTTGAATGTATATGATTATGTATACATATATGATATTTACATAAAAATGGGGCGGAACCCACTCTTTGAGTCCGCCCCGTATACTTCGGAGATTATCCGATAATGTTTTTTACTTATACTCTGACTTTGCTTTCTTTACTAATATATATTAGTTAGTAAGAGTTATAGTCTTAGTATCGTAATCCCAGCCTACTTCAGCGCCTAAAGCGTTAGCTATGTAACGGATAGGAACGAAGATTCTGCCGTTGCTGCTTACAGCTGCAGTATCCATAGTGATATTACCGTTGGAAGTCTGCATGATGTTGCTTCCGATAGTAATTCTTAAAACTACGTTCTTACCGTTGATAGTAGCAGTCTGAGAAGCCTGATCCCAGGAGATGTCTTTTTCATCAACTCCGCAAGCTATAGCTGCATATCTGATAGGGAGCTGAGTTCTGTTGTTGGCATCGAGGTAAGGAGCAGTATCCATCTTAACAGTTTCACCGTTGTTAGTGAAAGTATCCTGACGGAGTACGAATACTGCGTTGATCTTGTTTTCCATAGTGGAAGGATCTGCTGGTGTTACGATCTTGATATAGTCTGCTACTGTTGCAGCGTATACGTCGCCGTCATGAGCAGTTGGATCGCTGAAATCTCCATCATTGTAATCGTTATTCTGAACTAATGCGCCACCATATACCTGTAATGC
>JAAVYD010000196.1 GCA_022790955.1 Bacillota bacterium | reverse complement strand
CTCATACCGGCGGTCGTACGCCGCCCGCAGGGCTTTCACGTCCTCTGGCCGGAGCCTTGCCCCCACGGTTTCCAGCATCCGCTGAATCAGCACGTCCGCCCCGTTTCCCACCAGCCGCTTGTAAGCGGCGGGGGCAATGGCGGGCAGGCCGAAGCTTTCCAAGGCCCCGTTGCCGAAATGGGCGATGGAAAAAAGGGTGTCCACCAGGGTGCCGTCTAAATCGAAGAGACAGGCTTTATAAGGCGTGGTTTCCATAAGAATCGTCATACGGCAGGGGCTTCCCAAAGAAGAGCGCCCCGCCGTTCCTTTCCGCTGTATTTTACTGCCGTCTCTATTATGCCATGGGGCTGGCGGAAAATCAAGGGGCAGGCAGGGCAAAAGATAGGCGTGGTGGCTTTTTAACTTCAAATTTCAGAATTTCTCCGTCATAAGTTGGGAGTGTCCAAAACAAGTATTTTAAAAAGCGGGGAAACACAAAAGTTTGTGGGCAAAAGCTAACGTAAAACGTACGTTTTACGCCAAACGCCATGTGTCAGCGTTTCCGCCCCGGGCCAACCGAGCCGGGGAAGATCCCCGGCAGGGACCGCTCTGGCCCGACCGAGTCGGTAGACAAGACCAGGCGAGACGCAATGCGTCTAAACCGCCGGAGGCATAAAACGCGCGCTTGAACGCTCCCGCTTTGGGCGCCTTTTCTCATGCCCTCCATACGGCGCTTTTTTGAAATTAGTGGCCCTTTGTCAACAAGCCCAATAGGGAAAGAGTCTTTTCTCTGTTATTTATACAAATCCCCGGTTTCTTCCGTCTTTGCGGCCCTTATGCCGGCCCTATAGCTCTGGCTCTGCCCTGCGGCGGGGCCGGGGGGCCACTGTTACGGTAAGCTCGTTCTGGCTGGAAAGGTTGGAGTCAATGTCCAGGGTATAGCGGATATCCATGGAGCCGCCCTCCTGGCCCAGGGCCACCTTCAGCTTGCTGGTGAACACCCCTACAGTGAGGGAGCCGAAGCCTGTGTCATACAGGCACAGATGGCGGCGGCCCTCCTCCAGGATAAGCCGGGTGGAAGAGCCTTGGCGGATCATGGTAACCTTCCCTGGCTCCACCTTGAGCACGGCGGTGTGGGCCTGCCGGGGATCGTCCTCGTCGTATTCCTTATAGGCGATAAACTGCGCGCCGTCCCGCTGGGTATAGGTGCCAGTGGTGCTCAAGGTCACTTCCCCGCGGTCCTCGGCCTCGTATAGCTGCCGCCCGGTGATGCTGATATTGTAATCGTCTTTAAGCATGGCT